>DATNAI010000128.1:0-3759 GCA_035572875.1 Castellaniella sp.
CCGCCTCCGCGCAGTCGCCCGGCCGCCGTGCGTTGCTGAAGGCCGCGTTGTTCGTGCCGGCGGCAGGCTTCGTGGGGTCCAGCCTGCTCGGCTGTGGCACGCGCAATGCAAACCGTGACGGCGTGGCAACTGCCGCCACTCCTCCTCCCCGTTTCTTCAATCCGGACGAGCGTGCTTTCATCGAGGCCGCCACCGCGCGACTGATCCCGGACGAAGCGGACGGCGTGGGCGCGCGAGGCGCCGACGTGGCGGTCTTCATCGATCGCCAGTTGGCAGGGCCGTATGGACATGCGTATCGCTGGTACATGCAAGGCCCGTGGGAGAAGGGCATCCCCGGGCAGGGCTATCAGTTGCGGCTGACGCCGGGCGAGCTGTATCAAACCGCGATACGCGACGTGGATGCGTGGTGCCGGAAGAACCACGGCAAGGGCTTCATCGCGCTGTCCACGGATGAACAGGACGACGTGTTGCATGGCCTGGAAAACGGCGACATCAAACTCGCCGACGTTCCCTCGAAGGCGTTTTTCACCATGCTGTGGAAGAACACCGTCGAGGGCTTCCTTGCCGACCCGATGTATGGCGGCAACCGCAATTTCACTGGCTGGAAGCTCGTCGGCTTCCCCGGCCCCCGGTACAACTACGTCGCCGAGATCGAGCAATACGGCAAGCCCTACAAGCAGCCGACGGTGGGTATCCTCGGCCGTGACCCCAACCGCCGGGGAGGGGATTGAGCATGGCCACCAAACTCAAGCCGGTGGACATCGTCCTCGTTGGTTTCGGCTGGACTGCCTCGATCCTGGCCGAACGGCTGACCCACACCGGATTGCAGGTGCTGGCCCTGGAGCGCGGCAAGTTTCGCGACACGGTGCCCGACTTCGCCACCACGCAGATCCAGGATGAACTGCGCTATGCCGTGCGCGATGGATTGTTCCAGCAGCCGGCACGCGACACGCTGACGTTCCGCAACAGCATGGACCAGACCGCGCTGCCGATGCGCCATCTCGGCTCGTTCCTGCCGGGCGTCGGCGTCGGCGGCGCCGGCGTGCACTGGAACGGCCAGACCTGGCGTTTCCTGCCGGATGATTTCGTGATACGCAGCCATACAGAACAGCGCTATGGCAAGCAATTCATCCCGCACGACATGACCATCCAGGACTGGGGCGTGACTTACGCCGAACTGGAACCGCATTACGACCAGTTCGATTACCTGTGCGGCATTTCGGGCCAGGCCGGCAACGTAGGCGGCCAGATCCAGCCGGGCGGCAACCCGTTCGAAGGACCGCGCCAACGCGGCTATCCGCTGCCGCCGCTCAAACGCAGCTACGCCACCGTGCTGTTTGACCGCGCGGCCAAAGACGTCGGCTTCCATCCGTTTCCCTGCCCGGCGGCGAACACCTCGGCGCCCTACAAGAACCCACTTGGCATCCAGATGGGCGCCTGCACGTATTGCGGCTACTGTGAGTGGTTTGGCTGCGGCAACTATTCCAAGGCCTCGCCCCAGACCACGCTGCTGCCCGCGTTGCGCCAACGCCCGAACTTTGCCTACCGCACGCATTGCGACGTAACCCGCATCAACCTGGACTCGAGCGGCAAGCGCGCCACCGGGGTGACCTACGTCGATGAGCAGGGGCGCCAGTTTGAACAACCGGCGGGCCTGGTGATCTGTTGCGCGTTTGCACAGCACAACGTGCTCTTGCTGCTGCTCTCGAAGATTGGCCAGCCGTACAACCCGGTGACCAATACCGGCGTGGTCGGGCGCAACTACGCGTACCAGATCACCTCGGCGGTCGATGTGTTTTTCGACGAGATCATGAACCCGTTCATGGGTGCGGGCGCGTTGGGCCAGGCGGTCGACGACTTCAACGGAGACAACTTCGACCATGCCCACCACGGCTTCATTGGTGGCGGGTACATCGCGCTCTGGACCACGGGTGGCCGGCCGATCCTGCAGCACCAGTTGCCAGCGGGCACGCCGACCTGGGGCGCGGGCTGGAAAAAGGCGATGGCCGAGAACTACCTGAAGAGCGCGTCCATCGCCACGCATGGCAGTGTCATGAGCTACCGCACGTCCTACCTCGACCTCGATCCCACCTATCGGGACGTCTATGGCGACCCGCTGCTACGCCTGACGTTCGACTTCCAGCCGAACGAAATCAACATGTCGGGTTTCCTTACCGACCAGGCCACGGTGATCGCCAAGGCGATGCACCCGCGTTCGCTCCACGCCAAGCCTCGGACTGGCCACTATTCGATCATTCCCTACCAGACCACGCACAACACCGGTGGCTGCGCCATGGGCGCGGACCCGAAAACCAGCGTGGTCAACAAGTACCTGCAATGTTGGGACGTGCCGAACGTGTTCGTCATGGGCGCGAGCGTATTTCCGCAAAACCATGGCTACAACCCGACCGGAACGGTCGGCGCGCTGGCCTACTGGGCTGCCGACGCGATCATCAATCAATACCTCAAGGCCCCCGGGCCGCTGGTCCAGGCGTGAGCGGGTTATGACCATCGACCATCCAGGCAGCATCATCTGGCCACTTGCCGGCGCCTTGGCGCTGTTGCTCAGCGCATGCAGCGGGTCCCCAGGGCCGGCACGGCCGGCCACGCCCAGCACGGCTGATGCGGCCACCGTGGCGCGCGGCAAGTATCTCGTGCGCGTTGGCGACTGCGCCTCGTGCCATACCGTCAAGGGCGGCAAACCCATGGCTGGCGGATTCCCGGTGCCGACGCCGTTCGGCAAGATCTACTCGGACAACATCACGCCGGATCGCGAAACCGGCATCGGCAACTGGAGCGAGCAGGATTTCTACCATGCGATGCACGCCGGTATCAGCGCCGACGGCAGCCACCTGTATCCGGCTTTCCCCTACCCGTGGTTCACCAAGGCTAGCCGCGCCGATGTCGACGCCATCAAGGCGTACCTGGACACGCTGCCGCCGGTGCACCAGAAAGACCGGCCAAACCAGTTGCCGTGGTATCTGCGCTGGCGGGGCGCACTGGTGGCCTGGAACCTCATGTTCCTCGACAAGGGCGAGTATCAGCCCGACCCGAGGCATTCGGCGGCGTGGAACCGCGGGGCGTATCTCGCCCAAGGCCTGGCACATTGCGGCGCCTGCCACACACCAACCAACATGCTCGGCGGCAGCAAGACCAGCAAGCGGTACCAGGGTGGCGATGCCGGGCGGCACTGGGTTGCGCCCGGCCTGGGCGGCAACCTGCGCGATGGCGTGGGCGACTGGAGTCCGGCGGAAAT
Source organism: Castellaniella sp. (assembly GCA_035572875.1). GTDB lineage: Bacteria > Pseudomonadota > Gammaproteobacteria > Burkholderiales > Burkholderiaceae_B > Castellaniella. Next base: position 3,257 of record DATNAI010000128.1, read on the forward strand.
CGTGGAATACCTGAAGACCGGCTCGAATGCCAAGTCCGCGACCGCCGGGCCCATGACCGAAGTGGTGATGAACTCGACCCGCTACTTCACCGACGCCGACCTCAACGCCGTAGCCGTCTACTTGAAGGACCGCCCGCAGGACTCGCGCAAATCGCCGCCTGACACCAAGGCGCCCAGTGCCGCGGCCCTGGCGCGCGGCCAAGCCTTGTACGTGGACAACTGCACGGCTTGCCACATGCCGGACGGGCGCGGCCTTGCACAGGTCTTTCCACCCCTGACTGGCAGCTCGGCGATCCAGGCCGACCATGCTGGCTCCGTGATCCACGTGGTGTTGGCCGGCGCGCGGATGGCCGCACCGCACACCAAGCCAACGGGCCTGGCCATGCCTGGATTCGGCTGGAAACTCAACAACGACGAAGTGGCGGACGTGATCAATTACATCCGCCACGCCTGGGGCAACCGCGCGCCCTTGGTGGACGCCGACGCGGTTGCCGCCGTGCGCA
>DATNAI010000129.1:0-18228 GCA_035572875.1 Castellaniella sp.
ATACGTCGCCCTGGCGCACTCGGCCGGCGCCGGAATTCAACATCCTGGATCCCATCCTCCGCTTCTTCGACCATTATCTGCGCGGGATGGACACGGGGCTGCAAGATGAACAACCCGTGCATTACTTCAGCGTCCACGAGGAAGCCTGGCACGGCGCGAACGACTGGCCGCCTCACGACGCACAAAGCGTGTTCCACCTGGCGCCCGGCGGGCGCCTGACGACTGAGGCGCAAGCCGACGGCATGGACGACATGCAGGCGGACTTCGCGTTCGGCACGGGCAATCAGACGCGGTACGAGCGCATCGCGGGGCACGACACCCAGAACTATTACACCGACTGGCAGGCCCGCGAGGGACAGCTGCTTTCCTATACCAGCGAGCCCTTGCCGGCCGACGCCGAACTCACCGGCCATGCCGTCGCCGATTTCTGGCTCACATCCAGCGAACCGGATGCTGCGATTCACGCATTCATATCAGAGGTCACCCCGAACGGTAAAGTCCATTACGTCACCGAAGGCCTGCTGCGGGCGCTGCATCGCCACGAAAGCATCGCGCCGGACGCGTGCCGGACGTCCTGGCCTTTTCGCGCCTACGCCCGGCGGGACATCCGGCCCATGCCGGCAGGCGTTCCACAAAACCTGCGTTTTGCGCTGCTGCCGGTTTCATGGACTTTTCCAAGGGGCAGCCGTATCCGCCTTTCCATCGCCGGACACGATGCCGACCATTCGATCCAGATTCCACACGGCAGGCCGCCGCGCCTCGCGCTGCTGCGCCAGCCGAAACAGCGCTCTTTGCTCATCCTTCCGTTGCACTTCAAGCCATGATTCACTTCCTGGGACGACCATGAAACGACTGACTCAACTGACATTGACGGGCATTGCCGCGCTGTTTGCGCTTCAGGCTCCCGCACTCGCCGACAAAAGCGACGATACGGTCGTGTGGTCCACGGCCTCCCAGGTCGACACGACCGACCTCTACTACCAGGCGTTGCGCGAGGTCGTCATCACGGCACTGAACATGTGCGATTCGCTGGTGCATCTCAACCCGATCACCCACGAATATCAGCCGCTGCTCGCCGAAAGCTACAAGTGGACCGACGACCACACGCTGGACGTGAAGCTGCGCCAAGGCATCAAATTCTGGAACGGCAAGGATTTCGGCGCCAAGGACGTCGCCTACACGCTGAACCATGCCCGACAGCCCGACAGCGGCGTGACCACGCGGCTCATCGTGGACTGGATCAAGGACGTCCAAGTCGTGGGGCCCTACGAGGTCCGCATCATCGCGAAGGAACCCACCCCCGCGGCGCTCACCTATCTGGCCGACCAGACACCGATCTATCCGGATGGACACTACGACAACGCGCCCGCGCTCTCGAATGCCAAGGGAGACGCCCGAAAGGACTTCGGTGCGGTCCTGCCCATGTGCACGGGGCCCTACATCCTGAAGGATTTCCACTCCGGATCGTCCTTCACGCTCGTGAAGAATCCCGATTATTTCAAGGACAGCCCCAAAGGCCAGCCGCACATCGGCAAACTGGTCTTCAAAACCATCCCCGACACGGACTCGCAGATGGCCGCCATCATGACCCACCAAGTCGACTGGCTGTGGTCGGTGCTGCCCCAGAACGCCAAGCAGCTCGGCGCCGTGCCCGGCATCACCGTCACGGCGGCCCCCACCACGCGGATGTCCTTCCTGTCACTGGATGCCTCGGGGCGTTCGGGGCCCAACCCGCTGGAAAAGCTGCAAGTCCGCCAAGCCATCGCGCACGCGATCGACAAGAACGCCATCGCGAAGGATCTGGTCGGCCCTGGCTCGAAGCCCCTGAAATCCATGTGCTACCCGGAGCAGTTCGGCTGCACCGAGGACGTCCGGCAGTATGACTACGATCCGGCACTCGCGAAAAAGCTGCTCGCCGAAGCCGGCTACCCCAATGGCTTCAGCATGCCTTTCTACGCCTACCGGGATCGGCCCTACACCGAAGCGGTGGCCAATTATCTGCGCGCCGTCGGCATCAACACCGATATCCGCTTCCTGCAATGGAAGGCGCTTCAGCCGACCATCCGCAAGGGGCAAGTCGCACTCTCGCAGCTTACCTGGGGCTCCCAGGGCATGATGGATACGTCCGCCTCGACCAGCTACTACTTCGAAGGCAGTACCGACGACTATGCGCGCGACAAGCAGGTCACCGACTGGCTGGTGAAGGCCGATCACACGGTGGATTCCGACGAACGCAAGGCCTTGTACAAGAAAGCGCTCTCGCGGATTGCGGACCAGGCGTACTTCATCCCCATCTTCACCTACGGGCGCATCTACGCCATCAACTCGGACCTGAACTACAAGGTCACTCCCGACGAGGCCGCCCACTTCTACATGGCCAGCTGGAAATGATCGTACCCCGCGCGCTGGCGGCCAGTGGCGGCCCGAGGGCCGCCAGCACCCTCATGCAAGGAAGAGCCGGCCGTCATGCTTAGACTCGTCATCCGGCGGCTTGCCGTCAGCGCGCTCGTTGTCGTCGTAGTGTCCATGATCGCATTCTCGCTGGTGTACCTCTCCGGGGACCCGGCGGTCGCCATGGCCGGCGAGAATGCCTCTCCATCGGACATCGAAGCCATCCGGACGGACTACGGTTTCGACCGCCCGATGTACGTCCAGTACGGCGCATGGGTGGACAACGTCCTGCACGGCAATCTCGGGCGTTCCTTTTTTCTGCGCGCTCCCGTCTCCCAGATCATCGCGCAACACTTTCCCATCACCGCCACGCTCGGCATCAGCGCGCTCGCGTTCGCGCTGCTTCTGTCGATCCCGCTGGGGGTGCTGGCCGCGCTGCGGCCCAACACGCTGATCGATCGGATCGCGCTCGCCATCGCCGTCGCCGGGCAGGCCATGCCGTCCTTTCTCTTCGGGCTCGCGCTCATCTATGTTTTTGGCGTCAAGCTCGGATGGCTGCCGTTCTCGGGGACCGCTTCCTGGCGCAGCTACGTCCTGCCGGCGATCGCACTGGGCTATTACGCAACCCCCGTCATCATGCGCCTGACCCGTTCGGGCATGCTGGACGCGCTGCAGTCCGATCACGTGCGGACCGCCCGGGCGTACGGACTGTCCACGTGGCGCGTGGTGATCAAGCACGCCTTGCGGCACGCCATCATGCCGGTGCTCGCCCTGAGCGCCGTCCAGCTCGGCTTCATGCTGGGCGGCTCCATCATCATCGAAACAGTGTTCTCCATGAAAGGCCTGGGCTACCTGGCCTGGACCTCCATCCAGCGTTCGGATCTCCAGGTCATCCAGGCCATCCTGCTCATCATTGCCTGCCTGTACGCCCTGCTCACGCTGCTCGCCGATCTGTTGAATGCCTATCTCGACCCCCGCCTGCGCAAGCAGTAGTCCACGACCCAACGTTGCATCCATGGTGGCCACTTCCTCGTCGTACCCCATAGAGCCGGCCCCACCGGCCGTCACCCTTTCCCCACGTCGGATCGCCCTGCGAAGAGCCTTGCGCAATGGCAGCTTCTGGTTCGGCGGCACGGTGCTGCTGCTCATCACCTTGATTGCACTGCTGGCGCCCTGGCTGACCCCTTACGACCCGGCCGCGCAAAACCTGGCGCATCGCCTCATCGTCCCGGTCTGGCAGTCAGGCGGAAGCTGGCTTCACCCCCTGGGAACCGACCTGCTGGGCCGCGACTACCTCGCACGGCTGCTGTTCGGCGCGCGCATCTCGCTGCTGATCGGGTTTTCCACCGTCCTGATATCCGGTTTCATCGGGACCTGCCTGGGGATGGCGGCGGGCTATTGGGGAGGACGCATCGACCTTGCCGTCAATTTCATCCTCACAATCCGGCTCACGCTCCCCGTCGTCCTGGTGGCGCTGGTCGTCGTGGCCGTGATCGGCAACTCGCTCACGCTGCTCATCGTGGTCATAGGCGGACTGCTATGGGACCGCTTCGCCATCGTCACACGCAGTGTGACCCAGCAGCTCGCACGCTCCGAATTCGTCATCGCGGCCCGTTGCATCGGCAGTTCCAGGCGCCGGCTGTTTCTCAAGGAACTCCTCCCCAATCTGACGGGACAGCTCATCGTGGTTGCCTCCATCGAACTGGCCCACGCCATCCTGCTGGAAGCCTCATTGTCGTTTCTGGGTCTCGGGGTGCAACCTCCCTTGACATCATGGGGGCTGATGGTCGCCGAAGCCAAGAGCCAGATCTTTTTCATGCCCTGGATGATCGCCATCCCGGGTGCCGCGCTGGTATTGCTGATTCTCGCCATCAATCTGCTGGGCGACGCCATGCGGGACATCACCACACCGGAAGGACGGGCCTGACATGACGCCTCTGCTGGAAATCAGGAACCTGAACATCGACATAGCCACGGATCATGCGCGGCTCAAACCCATCATAGGTGTGGACCTCACGCTGGAGCGCGGCAAGACGCTCGCCATCGTCGGCGAATCAGGCAGCGGCAAGAGCCTGACGGCCATGGCTGTCATGGGGCTGCTGCCCCGGCGCGCGCAGGTCAGTGCCCAGGCCATCCGCTTCGACGGGAAATCGCTGCTCGGGCTGTCCGACCGGGAGTGGCGATCCATCCGCGGCGACCGCATCACCATGATCTTCCAGGATCCGATGACGGCGCTGGATCCCTGCTATACGATCGGGGCGCAGATGGTCGAGGCGTTGCGCCAGCACCGCCCGATGAGCCCGGCCCAGGCCCGCGCGCATGCGATCAGGCTCCTGGAAACGGCTCGCGTCCCCGACCCTGCCGAACGCTTCCGGCAATACCCGCACCAGCTTTCGGGCGGTTTGCGGCAGCGGGTGGTGATCGCCATGTCGCTCATGTGCGAGCCTGACCTTCTGATCGCCGACGAGCCCACGACGGCGCTGGACGTCACGATACAGGCGCAGATCCTGCAGCTTCTCGCCGACATCCAGAAGGCCTCGGGGGTCGGACTCATCCTGATCACACACGATATCGGCGTGGTCGCCTCCATCGCCGACAACATCGCGGTGATGTACCGGGGCCAGATCGTGGAATACGGTCCCGCACAGGCACTCCTGGCCGCTCCGCTTCACCCATACACCGAGGGACTGCTGCAGTCCATCCCGATCCCGGGCCGCGTGGCCAGGGGCCAGCCTCTGGGCTACATACCGGGCATCGTTCCCCCGCCGATAGAGACTCCCAAGTCCTGCGTTTTCGCGCCGCGATGTCCCTACGTCTCGGCCGCCTGCCGGGCCGCTCCGGTCGCGCTGCGGAGTGTGGACGAGACGCACGCCATGCGCTGCATCCTGCCTCCCGATCCCAGCACCCGAAACGCCGAAGTCTGGACGCGCGCACAGGCGGAGACCGCACGATGAAAGTGCCGGAGCCAATGCTCGAAATCAAGGGGGCCACACGGGACTACGCTGCCGGCGGGATGTGGCGCAGCCGCAATGTGGTCAACGTGCTGCGCGGCATCGACCTGATCGTCACGGAAGGCGAGGTACTCGGTCTGGTCGGGGAATCGGGCTGCGGCAAGACCACCCTCAGCCGGCTGATGCTGGGAATCGAAGAGCCGACATCAGGCACCGTGCGCATCGCGGGGCGCGCCATTGCCAGCTATGGCCGTCTCGAGCGCGCCCGGCTGATCCAGCCGGTGTTCCAGGACCCTTACTCTTCGCTCAATCCCCGCATGACGATAGGCGACACCATCGTTGCGCCCCTCGCCATTCAGTCCGAAGGCAGCGCGCGCACACGCAGGGAGCATGCGGAGGGGCTGATGGCGGACGTGGGCCTCTCGCCCCATCTGTTCGGCGCGTATCCCGGACAGCTCTCGGGTGGCCAAAGGCAACGCGTGGCCATTGCGCGCGCCCTTGCAATCAAGCCCAAGATCCTGATCTGCGACGAACCCACCTCGGCGCTCGATGTATCCGTGCAGGCGCAAGTCCTCAACCTGATCGCCGCGCTGAAGGAACGCTTCAATCTCACCATCGTCCTCATCAGCCACAATCTGGCCGTGATCCATCACATGGCGCACCGCATCGCAGTCATGCAAACCGGGCAGATCGTCGAACACGGCGACACCGACGCGATCTTCAACCATGCACGGCATCCCTACACCCGGACCCTGCTCGGCGCCATGCTGGTACCCAAGGCGGACCAGCGCCTCCAGAGCGGCTCTCCCTGGACGAACGGCCGTCCCGACGGTCTACAGTTTCTTACCCGTGACATACCCAAGGCCAGACAATGAACAAGCAAGCGCTCGATGAAGCCATCCGATTTTCGATCGACCACGAATCCACCTGGGACCGCGAGGTGACCGAGAACTGGGGCGTGTACCGCAATGATCCGCCCCCCTGGAACCGTCTTATGGGACCGGTACACGCCCGCGGGCCCAATGCGGGGACCATCCTCCTGGATGGCGAGACCATTGCGTCCTGGGGTGAGACTCGGCGTTCCGATCTCACGTTCAGCATCGCGAAAACCTACCTGTCCCTGCTCGCAGGCGTCGCTCACGATCGGGGTCTGCTGCCTGACGTAGACGAGCCGGTCCACGCACGAGTCAGCGGCATCGGATTCGACGAGGGACACAACCGCGACATCACCTGGAAACACCTGCTGCACCAAACCAGCGATTGGGAAGGCGTGTCCTTCGACTTCTCGGACCAGGCGGACCACTACCGGGCGGTGACGTTCGGCAAAAAGCCTGCGGGGAAGAAAGGCGAGCTCCGCCCGCGCCAGGCGCCCGGCACGTACTGTGAATACAACGACGTCCGGATCAACCAGTTCTCGCTGGCGCTGCTGCATCTGTTCGGCCGGCCGCTTCCCGAAGTCTTCGAAGAAGCCATCATGCAGCCGGTAGGGGCTCGCGACGACTGGAACTGGGTGGGCTACGACAATTCTTGGGTGGAGCTGAACGGAAAGCGCGTGCAATCCATCCCGGGTGGCACGCACTGGGGCGGCGGCCTTTCGATCAGCGCGGAAGACCAGGCCCGCATCGGGCAGATGCTGCTCGATGACGGGAGAGTCGGCGACCGCCAGGTCCTGTCGTCCGAGTGGATCCGCCGCATGCGTACACCTTGCGACATTGCGCCCTACTACGGATATCTGGTGTGGCTCAACCACGGACGCGCGATCTTTCCCGATCTGCCCGATACCAGCTATTTCGGCATCGGCGCGGGCAGCAATTTCTGCTGGATCGATCCCGACCATCGCATGGTCGTCGTCGTCCGCTGGCTGAACTCTGCCCACGCCAGCACGCTGTTCAGCAAGATCCTGCAGGCCGTGGCCTGAACCGCCCGCAGGCCGCTGCGATTCGCCCGCCACACAATCGCCCGCCGGGGCGATTGTGCGCGCGAGCCGATCACTTCTTCACGAGGGGGCACGCGGATTCGGACAGAGGCACCGATACCAGGCTCGCGGGCAAGGTGCGCAGGATCTTGTAGTAGTCCCACGGACCTTTGGACTCTGCGGGCGTCTTGACCTGGATCAGGTACATGTCATGGGCCATCCACCCATCAGCCCGGACCTTGCCGTTATGCGCGAAGAAGTCGTTCACCGGAATCTCCCGCATCTTCTCGGCCACGGCCTTGCCCTCGGTCGTGCCGGCCGCCTTCACGGCCTTCAGGTAATGCGTGACCGAGGAATACACCCCGGCCTGTACCATCCCCGGCTCACGATGCGTGAGCTTCTCGAACCGTTTGGAAAACGCCCGGCTGGCGTCGTCCCGGTTCCAGTAGAACGGCGTGGTCGCCACCAGACCCTGGGCCTTGTCCAGCCCCAGGGCGTGCACGTCGCTGATCACGATACCCAATGCGACCAGTTTCTGGCCGGCCTTGGTCAGGCCGAATTCAGCGGCCTGCTTGATGCTGTTGCTGGTATCGCCGCCAGCGTTGGCCAGCGCCACCGCCTGGGCCTTGGAGGCCTGTGCCTGCAACAGGAAGGAGGCGAAGTCGGACGCCCCCACCGGGTGGAAGACCTGGCCGACGACCTTCCCGCCGTTCTTGTCCACGACCTTGGTCAGGTCGGCCGCGAGCTGATGGCCGTAGGCGTAATCAGCGCCCAGGATGAACCAGGATTTGGCGCCTTCCTGGACCAGACCTGTTGCCGTGCCAACCGAGGCGGCATAGGTGTCGAAGGCCCAATGGAACCCGGTCGGCGAGCAGGACTTGCCTGTGAGCGCTGACGAGAACGGCCCCGACGCGATGGTGATCTTGTCCTTTTCCTTCGCCAGCCCCTGCACCGCCAGCGCAACCGCCGAGTTGGTCAGGTCGGCGATCATCTCGACATGGTCCAGGTCGAACCATTTCCGCGCAATGGCGGTGCCCACGTCCGTCTTGTTCTGATGATCGGCCGACACGACCTCGATATCACGGCCCAACACCTTGCCGCCGAAGTCCTCGACCGCCATCTGGGCGGCGATCACCGACGTCTTTCCACCGAAATCCGAATACAGGCCCGACTGGTCGTTCAGCACGCCGATCCGCAGTGGATCCGCGGCACTGGCCATCTGTGGCAACGCAGCCGCCAACGCCAGGCACAGCAGCAATTTCTTCATGTCTCGTCTCCATCCTATGATTGTTTTTTCAGGATCCGCCGAACGGCCCCGTGGGCCAGCCGGATTCCGGATTCGAGATTAGAGTGTCGGAACGACGGGTGTCAACGTTCCGTAGCGTCGACGCTGGCGCTGCCGGAACCCCACGGCACCTGGCCCCAACGACCATCCCGCCCGGAGAATTTCATGACACGCCCCCGCCTGAATGGCCATTGGCTCGCGCACGCCCGGCATGCTCCCCGCCTGGAGGCGCGCCTGGCGCTGCCCGACTACGAGCCAGAAGCCCACGGAGCCGGCATCGTGCATCTGGGCCCGGGCGCCTTCCACCGCGCCCATCAGGCGGTCTACACCGATGAGGTGCTCGCGCGCCAGGGCGGCGACTGGCGCACGACGGAAATCAGCCTGCGCAGCACCGCGATCGTGGACGACCTCAACGCCCAGGATGGTCTCTATACCCTGCTGGTACGCGACGGGGACGGCACTCGCGCCCGCGTCATCGGCAGCATCGCCGCCGCCATTGCGGCCAGCCGAGACCCGCAGGCGGCAATGGCGGCGCTCGCCAGCCCCCGGACACGGATCGTCACCGCCACGGTGACCGAAAAAGCCTATGGGATCGACCGAGGCACCCGGCAGGTCCAGCGCGACCATCCCGCCATCGCGCACGATCTCGCTCATCCCGATTCACCCGTCGGGGTCATCGGGCTGCTGCTCCGGGCCATCCGCCAGCGCCGCGCACAGGGGATCGCGCCCTTCACCGTCCTGTGTTGCGACAACCTGCCGAGCAACGGGAGGCTGCTCCAGGCGGGGGTGTGCGACATGGCGCAACGGCTGGATCCTGCGCTGGCATCGTGGATCGCCGCTCACGTGCCCTTTCCCTGCTCCATGGTGGATCGGATCACGCCCGCGTCGACCCCGCGGACGCTGGCCGATGCCGCGGGGGCAACGGGGTGCGACGACTTCGCCACCGTGGAGACGGAACCCTTCAGCATGTGGGTGATGGAGGACAACTTTTCCTCAGGCCGCCCCGCCTGGGAAGAGGCGGGTGTGCTGATGGTCGGCGACGTTGCGCCCTACGAGCACATGAAACTGAGGATGCTCAACGGTGCCCATTCGCTGCTGGCCTATGCAGGACATGTCGCGGGCTACCCCTATGTGCGGGACGCCATGCGCGACGCGCTCCTGGCACGGACCGTCGATCACTATATGCAGGCTGCGGCCGACACGCTCCAGCCATTGCCCGGAGTGGACTTCGGCCACTACGCAATGAAGCTGCATGAGCGGTTTGCCAACCCGGCGATGGCTCATGAATGCTGGCAGATCGCCATGGACGGGACCGAAAAACTCCCGCAGCGTATTCTGCAGGCCGCCCAGGACTGCCTGGCCGCCGGACGCGACGCCCGCCCGTTTGCGTTCGCGGCGGCCAGCTGGATGCGCTACTGCCTGGGGACGACCGATGCCGGAAAGCGGTATGTGCTGCGCGATCCCCGCGAGGCCGAAATCGCTCGGGCGATACAGGGGCACGAGCGGGATGCGCAGGTGTTGTGCGGCCGTCTGATGGCGCTGCCCGGCCTGTTCCCGGACGCGCTCAAGAACTCCGCCGTCTGGGCCGCTACTGTCTCAGACTATCTGCACATCATGCTGGCGCAGGGGATGCGGGCGGCGCTGTCCGCCCAAAAAGACCCCACCTCGCGGCCTGCATGCCGCTCCGATTGAGCCGGCACGAGAGGGCCCGCAGGGGCCCTCTCATGTCCGGCCCAATCCCAGATAACTCTCGATGATTCGGGGGTTGCCGGCCAGGTCGGCGGCGGCGCCTTCGAGGATCAGATCACCGGTTTCCAGCACATAGCCGCGATCCGCGACGTGCAGCGCGGCCCGGGCGTTCTGTTCGACCAGCAGGATGGACACGCCGGTGCTGCGCAATTGCGCAATCGTGAGGAAGATCTCGCGGACCACCCGGGGAGCGAGGCCCAGGCTGGGCTCGTCCAGCATGAGCAGCGAGGGACGCGCCATGAGCGCACGGCCCACCGCGAGCATCTGGCGCTCGCCGCCCGACAGCGTGCCCGCAATCTGCGCCGCCCGTTCGCGCAGGCGCGGAAACAGCGTGTAGACCTGATCCAGCGTATCGCGCCAGCCCCGCACACCCGCCCGGTACAGCCTGAAGCCGCCCAGCAACAAGTTGTCCCGCACCGACATGCTGGCAAAGAGTTCGCGGCGCTCGGGCACCAGCGACAGGCCCTGCTCCACCCGGCGCTCGATGTCCCAGCCCTGGATGTTCTGGCCCTGGAACAGGATGGCTCCCTGACTGTGGCCGCGCTGCGGCAGCGCCCCCATGATGGCATTGAGCAGCGTGGACTTCCCGGCCCCGTTGGCACCGATCACCGTGACGATCTGCCCGCGATCGACCCGCAGGTCCAGCGGACTGAGGGCCGCCACCTTGCCATAGTGTGCCGACAGATGCTTGACGGACAGCAGCGTCTCAGAACTCATCGAGGCCCCCGAGATAGGCTTCCAGCACCGCCGGGTTGGCCTGGATATCGGCCGGGACCCCTTCGGCCAGCCGCGTGCCGAAGTCCATGACCAGCAGATGGTCGGTGAGCCGCATCACGAAATCCATGTCGTGTTCGACCAGCAGCAGGCTCATCCCTTCGCAGCGCAATTGATCGAGCACCGTCGCCAGCGCCTGCTTTTCCTGATAGCGCAGGCCGGCCGCAGGCTCGTCAAGCAGCAACAGAATGGGATCGCAGCACAGGGCGCGCGCGATTTCGACGATGCGCTGGCGCCCCAGCGGCAGACTGCCCGCCGGCTGATCCATGACGTCGGTCAGACCGACGCGTTCCAGTTGGCGGGCCGCTTCCCGGCGCAACGCGGCCTCGCCGACCCGGTCGAGCCGCAGCGCCGCAGCCACCACGCCGGCGCGCTCGCGCAAATGCGCCCCCAGCATGGCGTTCTCCAGCACGCTCATGTCCGGCAGAAGCTGCACATGCTGGAAGCTGCGCGCAATCCCCATACGGGCGATCTGGCGCGCCGGACGGCCGTCGATGCGCGTCCCCATGAAGCGCACCGACCCTGCCGTCAGCGGCTGCACGCCGGTGATGAGATTGAACGTGGTGCTCTTGCCGGCGCCGTTCGGACCGATGAGCCCCATGATTTCCCCGGCGCGCAGTTCGAAGCTGATGTCGTTGACCGCCACCAGCCCGCCAAACTCCTTGCGCACGTCTTGCACCTGCAAAACCACATCGCCCATGGGTGGCAGCGCGCGGCGGGGGAGTTCCGCGGCCCCAACGGCGGGCGCAGCCGCCGCACGCCGGGGCCTGTCCGTCCCCACCACACGCTCCCAGCCTCTCGCCAGCACCGGCCAGAGGCCATCGCGGGCAAACTGCAGCACCAGGATCATCAGCACTCCGAAGGCCAGGAGCTCCAGATTCGCGCTGGTTCCGATCAAGCCGGGCAGCACATTCTGCAACTGGTCCTTCACGATCAGGATGGTGGCCGTGCCCACCACGGCCCCCCAGACGCTGCCCGAGCCTCCCACCACGGCCATGAACAGATACTCGATCCCGTATCCCAAGCCGAATGGACTGGGGCTCACCGCACGCTGCATGTGAGCATACAGCCAGCCGGACACCCCGCCCAGCAGGGCGGCATACACGAAGATCACGACTTTGTAGTGGCGCAGGTCCACGCCGAAGGATTCGGCCATGGCGCCGCTGCGCAACGCCCGAATGGCGCGGCCCGCCCGCGAGTCCAGCAGATTGTGGGTACCCCACAGCGCGAGCAGCAGGATCAGCCAGATCAGCATATACATGCGGTCGCTCGCGCCGAGTGACCAACCGCCGAGCGTGATGGGCGGAATGCTGGCAATGCCATCGTAGCGGCCCAGGAAATCCAGATTGCCGTACAGATAGAACAGCGCCAGGCACCAGGCCAGCGTGCACAAGGGCAGATAATGGCCCGAGAGGCGCAGCGTGATGGCGCCCAGCACATAGGCAACCAGGCAGGTCAGCAACAGCCCCGCCACCAGGCCGAACCACGGAGATACCCCCACAGCCGTCGTAAGCCACGCTGTGCAATAGGCCCCGAGACCCACGAACGCCGATTGCCCGAAAGACGTGAGCCCCCCCACGCCCGTCAGGAGCAACAGACCCAGCACGACCAGGCTGTAGAGCCCGATGTAATTCATCTGCGTGATCCAGAACGCGGACACTGGCAGCCACGGCAGGACAGCCAGCGCCAGGACCACCAGCACCAGGAGCGGGCGTACGCGCATGGGCTCAGTCATCCTCGTCCAGATGGACGCTGCCAAATGACCGCCACAGCAGCACGGGGATGATCAGGGTGAACACGATGGCTTCCTTGAAGGGACTGGCCCAGAACGACGAGAAGGACTCCAGCAGCCCCACGAACAGCGCCCCGGCGGCCGCCGCCGGGTAGCTGACAAGGCCCCCGAAGATGGCCGCGACGAATCCCTTCAGCCCGATGATGAACCCGGTGTCGTAATAGATGGTCGTGATGGCCGCAATCAGCATGCCGGAGAGCGCCCCGATGGCCGCCGCCAGCGTGAAGGTCAGACTGCCTGCAACTCGCGTGCTGATGCCCACCAGGCGCGCGCCGCGGCGATTGACAGCGGTGGCGCGCAGCGCGCGGCCGTACAGCGTGCGGCCAAAGAAGATCCAGAGCCCCCCGATCAGCAGCAGCGTCAGCGCCAGCACCGCGAAGGTCTGCGCCGTCCAGGCCACAGGGCCGAGCTGGATGCTGCCTTCGACCAGGGCAGGCGTGCGCCAGCCCTCGGCGCCGAAGAACAACAGGCCCAGCCCCGTCATCGCGAAATGCACCGCAACCGAAATGATGAGCAGCACCAGCACGCTGGCCTGCTCCACCGGCTGGTAGACCAGCCGATAGATCATGGGGCCCATGGGAATCACCAGCGCCAGCGCAAACACGACCCGGAGCACGAGTGGAACGCCCTGGCCGGCGGCCAGCGGCGCGAGGACCTCCAGCACCAGCGGCAGCAGGAGGGCCCAGACCAGTGTGCGCGGGTAGCCGCGCCAGCGGCGAGCCCGCCAGGCCGAGAAGGCCTCGACCAGGCAGACCAGCACGCCCATGAGCAGCAGCAGATGCGCCGTCCCGGGAACCTTGCCGTTGGCCAGGAACGCGAGCGACAGCGCCCCGAAGGTGACGAACTCGCCCTGCGGGATGAAGATGACCCGCGTGACGAGGAAGACCAGCACCAGTGCCAGTCCCAGCAGGGCATAAATGGCGCCATTCAGAATGCCGTCCTGCAGCAGGATGAGCGCAATGGTCAGGTCCACGAGGCGCCCATCCCGCCATTTCCGTCAAACGACCCCATTACAGGTCCGGCTGATAGGTCCACTTGCCGTCAACCACCTTCACGATGACGCGCCCGCGCTTGTCCAGTCCCGCGTGATCGGTCGGGCTCATGTTGAACACACCCTGAGAAGCCGACAGTTCCTTCACATTTTCGAGGGCGTCGCGCAAAGCCGTGCGGAAAGCGGGCGTGCCGGGCTTGGCACCCGACTTCAGCGCAACCGGAACGGCGCGATTGATCAGTTGTCCGGCGTCCCACATGTGACCGCCGAAGGTATTCACGGAGCCGGCCCCGTACTTGGCTTCATAGGCGTGGACATAGGCCAGCGCGCTTTTCTTGACGGGGTTGCTGTCCGGGAGTTGAGAGGCCACCAACAGCGGACCGGCCGGCAGGATCATGCCGTTGCATGCCTTGCCGCAGACCCGCAGCACGTCGTTGTTCGCCGCGCCGTGGGTCTGGTAGATCTGGCCTTTGTAGCCGCGATCGACCAGCTCGCGCTGGGGCAGCGCCACCGGGGTTCCGGAGGCCGCGATCAGGATGCCGTCCGGATGCGCGGCCAGCAGCTTGAGGACCTGGCCGGTCACGCTGGTGTCGGGACGGGCAAACCGCTCGGCGGCAACGACCTTGATGCCCTTGGCTTCGGCGGCGCCTTTCATTTCCTGCAGCCAGCTATCGCCATAGGCATCGCTGAAGCCAATGAAGCCCAGCGTCTTGATGTGCTGCTTGACCATCGCGTCGGCCAGGGCGTGCGCCATCAGCGCGTCGTTCTGCGGGGTCTTGAAGGCCCATTTGCGCGGGCCATCGACGGGTTCCACGATCTTGGCGCTCGCCGCGAGGCTGACCATGGGTGTGCCGGTCTCCGCAGCCACGTCCGTCATGGCCAGCGAAGCCGGCGTCACGGTGGAGCCCAGCACCACGTCCACATGGTCGTCCGCCGTCAGCTTGCGGATGTTCTTCACAGCCTGCGTGGTGTCGGTCGCGTCGTCCAGCACGATGTACTGGACGGACTCCCCACCGATTTTCTGGGGCAGCAGCGCCACCGTCTTCTGTTCCGGAATGCCGAGCGAGGCGGCCGGGCCGGTCGCCGAAACCGTGACGCCGACCTTGATCTGCGCCGACACGGCCAGCGGCAACGCAGCCAGTACGGCTGCCGCCATCAACGTCGGGCGGAAGATGCGACTCAACTCCATGATTTGTCTCCGTGTGTTTTTGGGCGAACGTGCAATCCATGCCCACGAACCCCAACATTCGCGGCATCCAATCCTGTTTCGGCGGTATCTTATCCCAGGCACGCGCAATTTGCTGCCATATCCCCAATCGGCGTCCAAACCCGGCGCCGCGGCACCGATCCGCGTCGATCGGTCGCGCGGGGCGCCCCCGCAACACCCTGATACGCTTCCTGCGGCTGCCTCGCGCCTATCGGTGCCGCGCCGTGCGCAACTCGATTATCATTGAACGGTATCCGACCGAACGATGGACGAGACTTGGACAAGGTCACCCGCACGGACGCGCAGTGGCGTTCGCAGCTTTCTCCCGAAGAGTACGCAGTCACGCGGCTCAAGCATACCGAGAGGCCCTTCACCGGGCGTTATTGGGACAACACCCAACGCGGCACCTACGTGTGCGTGGGCTGCGGCACGCCGTTGTTCGTCTCGGACACGAAGTTCGACGCCGGCTGCGGCTGGCCCAGCTACTTTCAGCCAGTGACCCCCGACTGCGTGCGCGAGCAGCCCGACACCACCCACGGCATGGTCCGCACCGAAGTCCTGTGTGCCACCTGCGAGGCGCACCTGGGGCACGTCTTCCCTGACGGGCCGCCGCCCACGGGTCTGCGCTACTGCATGAACTCCCTCTCGATGAAATTCATCCCGGCCGAATGAAAAAATTCCTGTTCGACCTGTTCCCGCTGATCCTGTTCTTCGTGGCGTTCAAGTTCGCCGACATCTACGTCGCGACGGGTGCGGCCATTGCGGCGGCCATCGTCCAGATCCTGTGGCTGAAGATCACGGGTCGTCTGATCGAGGCGACACACTGGATCAACGTCACCGTGATCGTGGTATTCGGTGGCGCCACCCTGCTGTTTCACGACGATACCTTCATCAAATGGAAACCCACGGTCCTGTACTGGCTCTTCGGCGGCATCCTGCTGGTGACGCGCTTGACCACGGGACGCAACCTGATGCGCAAGCTGATGGGCGAAAAGATCGTGATGCCGGACCGTGCCTGGAACCGGCTCAACGATAGCTGGGCGGTGTTTTTCGCGGCCTCCGGGGCACTCAACCTGTGGGTGGCATTCTCGGGACGCTTCACCGAGGCCCAATGGGTGAACTTCAAGGTCTTCGGCCTGATGATCCTGCTCATCCTGTTCGTGGTGGTGCAGTCGCTGTGGCTGGCACGCCACATCCAGGCCGAAGGCGAATCCTCGCAGGATGGCCCTACGTAAGGGCCGACTGTGTATGATGGCGGGCGAGACCCGATGCCTCATCCGATTCATGCCCAGGCCCTGGTGGCGGGCACTACTCCAACCTAAGGAATTTCATGAAACGTATTGCTGCTTTGGCCCTCGCTTGTGCCATGACGCTGCCCGTCTACGCCAAGGACCTCGTGACCGTCAACGGACAAGGCATCACCCAGGATCAGTATGATCAGTTTGTGGCCCTGCTCATCAGCCAGGGGGCCCAGGACTCGCCGCAGTTGCGTGCCCAGGTCAAGCAGGAAATGATCAACCGCCTCGTGGCGGTCCAGGCCGCCGAGAAGGCCGGCCTGCAAAATGACCCCGCCGTGAAGCAGGAAACCCGGATTGCCGAGCAAAGCATTCTGGTGCGCGCGCTCATGGCCAAATATCTGAAGGACCACCCGGTCAGCGATGCCGACCTGCAAAAGGAATACGACACCCTGAAGGCCCAGCAGGCCGACCGCAAGGAATACAAGCTGCGCCACATCCTGGTGAAGGACGAGGCTCAGGCCAAAGCCATCATCAAGGCCATCAAGTCGAAGAAGACCACCTTCGAAGCAGCCGCGAAGAAAGACTCCATCGACACGGGCAGCGGCAAGAACGGCGGCGAACTGGGCTGGGGGCCGGCAACCAACTACGTGCCCGAGTTCGCCAAGGCCGTCGAAGGCATGAAAAAGGGCGAGCTCAGCGCCACGCCGGTGCAGACGCAATTCGGCTGGCACGTCATCCAGATGGAGGACGAGCGCCCCGTCGCGTTCCCGACATTCGAGGAATCCAAGTCGCAGCTCGAGGAAATGATGCGTCAGCAGTCGCTCGCCGACTATCAAAAGGGCCTGATGAAGGACGCCAAGATCGTGGACAATACCGCGGCCGAGCCGACAACGCCCGCAACGCCGGCGGCTCCCGCGTCCACTCCGGCGAAGTAGGCTTCCCGCACACCGTCGTCACGACAGGGCCACCTTTACGGTGGCCCTGTTTTTTATCGGCGGATGATCCTCGGCGGCGTCACGTCAGCAGCGCCTTCAGGCCTGCTTCATCGATCACGGTCACGCCCAACTCCTCTGCGCGAGCCAACTTGCTGCCGGCGTCTTCGCCAGCCACCACCCAGGAGGTCTTGCGCGACACGGAGCCGCTCACCTTGCCGCCCGCGGCCAGGATGAGCGCCGAGGCCTCGTCGCGCGACAGCGTGGGCAACGTGCCGGTCAACACCAGCGTCTTGCCCGCGAGCGGCTTGCGGCCCCCCGATGCGGCTTCCCGCAGCGGCTCGACACCCGCCTCCTTCAGCGCAACCAGTACATCGCGATTATGCGGCTCGGCAAAGAAGCGGCAGATCGACGCGGCCACAATGGGTCCCACGTCGGGAACCTGCAGCAAGTCATCTTCCGAGGCGTCCAGTATCGCCTCCAGCGAACCAAAATGCCGGGCGATGTCGCGCGCCGTGGTTTCCCCCACATGGCGGATGCCCAGCGCGTAGAGCAGTCGCGACAGGGGCGGATGCCGGCTCCGGTCAATGGCCGTCACCAGATTCTGGGCCGACTTGCGGCCCATGCGTTCGTAAGTAGAGAGCTCCAGTTCCGTGAGGGTATACAGATCCGCCAGCGTATGGACACGGCCTCGCTCCACGAGCTGGTCAATGAGCTTGTCGCCCAGGCCGTCGATATCCAGGGCCTTGCGGCTCGCCGCATGCCAGAGCGTCTGCTTGCGCTGCGCCGGGCAGAACAGCCCCCCCGTGCAGCGGGTCACGGCCTCGCCTTCTGGACGCTCCACCGCCGAGCCGCATTCGGGACAGACTGGACAGGCGGCCATCAGATCGAAGGGTACGGCATCGGCCGGACGCAGCGCCAGCACCGGCCCCACAACTTCGGGAATCACGTCACCAGCGCGCCGCACCACGACCATATCGCCGACGCGCACGTCTTTGCGGCG
>DATNAI010000130.1:0-22200 GCA_035572875.1 Castellaniella sp.
CCCTGGTGCAGCAGGTCATTGGCCGCCTGAAGGAACTGGGCGCCCGTTCGGTGAGGCCGCTCAAGGGCGTGAAAGAGCAAGTCTCCTTTCCGCTGCCCCGCGAGCTTTCCCGCAAGATCACCGCTCAGCCCTCGGACGCGGCCGACGTTGCATAGCGTCCCGCCTGCTTCCTTCAAGTGGCCCCTTTGAATCAACCCTATGGGACAGTGGGCCATCAGGCCCCTGGAATCATGATGAATCACCGCAATCTGAAAATTGCCGGCGGCTCCCTGGCCGTGCTGGTCCTGGCCTATGCCGGCGCGTCCTGGTATGCCGGCCGTCTGGCCCGGCAGACCATCGAATCGTGGGTGGCCCAGACCAACCAGAACATGGCGGCCCAGTGGGCGGCGAAGACGCCCGGCCCGGCGCTGCGGATCCAATCCTATGAGCGCGGCCTGTTCCGCTCGGACATCCGGTTCCTGCTCGAATATCGGGATGCGCGGGGCGCCCATCACGAACTGGGGCTGCGGGATGCGCTTCAGCATGGGCCATGGCCGTGGGGCGCATTGCGCGCAGGGAGCTGGCGGCCGCTGGCCGCCTATAGCCGCGTGACGCCGGCGCCGGATGGCGACTGGAAGCAGTGGACGGCGGCCATGCCGGAGGGGACGCCTCCCTGGGTGGCCCGTTCGCGTATCCACTTCACGGGTGACGTGACCACCGAAGTTCAGTTCGCACCCGTCAAGACCCCGACGGTCGATTTTGGCGGCGGCGCGTTGCACGTGGGCTATGCGTCCAAGGAACGCCGGACGCAACTTTCCGGCCATGTCGATACGCTGGCCCTGACCGACCCGGCGGTACAGGCGACGCTCAGGTTCAGCGGGCTGGACCTGAGCGCCCGCAGCCGCAACAGCGGCGAGTCGGACTTTCAGTCGCACCAGGAAATCCGCCTGGCGGGGCTGGAGCTTGCGGCGGCCGATGGACAGCCCATCGTCCTGAAACAGCAGACCCTGACGCTGGATGTGGCGCAGACGGGCAGTCTGATGGACAGCCAGGCCACCTTCGACGTCCGCCACCTGTTGCTCGGAACCCAGGATGTGGGCGCGTTGGACGTTGCCACGTCAGCACAGAACCTGTCGGTGCCGGCGGTGCAGTCGCTGGCCCGCACGCTGGCGGCGATCGATGCGGCGCATGAGCCGGGCACCGAGCTTTCCGCCGGGGAGCGGCAGCAGATCCGCGCCGGCCTGTTGCCTCTTCTGGCGGCTTCGCCGCGCATCGCGCTGCGCAAGCTGCGCTGGGCCAATGGCCAGGGCACGTCCGAACTCAGCGCCCAGGCCGATTTCCGGCCGGTGGGCGATGACGCTCCCCAGGACCTGGGGGCCGTCGTGGAGCAAGGCATCCGCGGTCTCTCGCTGCATGCCCAGCTTTCCAAGCCCATGCTGTTGCAGGTCCTGCGCCAGACGCAGTCGGGATCGGATGCCGATATGGCCGTGGCCCTGGTGAGCATGGTGTTCGACCAGTATGCCGGTCGCCTGGCGCGGGCGGGCGTGGTTCGACAATCGGATAAAGGGTTGGTGCAGACGGATCTGGCGTACGCCGACGGGCAGGTGACCGCCAATGGCGTGAAGATGACCCCGGAGGAATTCAGCCAGCGGCTGGCTGACGTGGCGGCGGGCAGCCTGCGTTAAGAACACCGCACGCGAACCCGTGTCCCGCCGGGGCCGACCCGGTGGGACACTAGGGGCGAGGTGCGCGCTTGTAGACCTTCTGGCCGTCGAATTCCCAAATGTCCAGCTTGTCGGGATTGGCGGGGTCCGGCGTCTCCATGCGCAACATCCGGCCCTTGGCACTCATCCGGATATCGTTCGAGCATGACCCGAAGGGGTCCGTGATCCGGTAGCCCTGTTCGCTGATCACCACCCAGTAAAAACTGATCGGGCAGTTCGTCTGCCCATTGTCCAGGCTGACCAGGGCCATCTGCTGGCGGCCGACTTCGTAAGCGTACGGGATGTTCAGAACCCCCTGCAGGCGGGGTGTCGTGGGCGTGTGGTTGAAGGTGAGCGTGGCGCCGTACATATAGTCGCTGGGGCGCACCGCCAGCGTGCCGTACGGCGTTTCCAGGCTGGCGCGCTGGGGACTGACGGGCCATTGGTCCGCAGCGGCGCCGACCGCCACCGAGGCTGTACCCAAGGCAGCCAGGCACAAGAGGCCAGTGGAAAACCGCATGATGAAGGCCCGCAACGTGTTGGATAGGGAAGCAATTTTCGATGCGTTATTACAGGGCATTTCGCGGCCTCGCGCAATAGCCCGAAGGGCTGTCGGATCATTGGATCAGTCCCGCTTTTTGGTTTCAGTTCAGGGAAAGCCATAGCTGACGTTTTCCCTAGGGTGCCGCCATTCAAGGCATTACGTAAGTTTTGCGTAAGTTTCAAATCCCCTAATGACGTCACGCAGAGATCCGGGGCCGGCCTTGCTGATCCCGTGACCTGCCGGAATAAAAACAAAGCTGTTCATAGCCATAAAAACAAATCGCGGGTCAGGCGGGATTCCGGATGGATCCGGAACTTGCCCGGAAGCTGAATCGCAGTACTCAGCCGGGCCCTTGGTGCCCGGGACACTCAAATCAGGAGACAAACCGATGGATGACAAGAAAACTTTGGGCCAGGCCCTGCAGACTCGCGTCAAACGCCGTTCCGTACTGAAGGCTGGAGCCGCCGGGGTGGCCGGCAGCATGCTGGTGCCGGGCGCCGTGCGGGTGGCCATGGCAGAGGACAAGGCGCCTCTGGGTGCCTGGCCGGCCGGCTCCCAGGGAGATTCTGTGTTCGTTGGCCTGACCGTGGACCTGACCGGGCCGTATTCCGCCCAGGGCGCCGAACAAAAGAACGCCTACGAACTGGCCGCCGAAATGATCAATGCCGGCGATCCTCGGATCCAGAAGATCTCCCCCCTGCTTAAAAAAGGCGTGATGGGCAAGACCATCAAGGTCGGCGCAGCGGACTCCGAAACCAAACCGAACACGGCTGTGCAGGCCGCGACACGTTTCATTCACGACAACAAGGCCCTGATGGTGGCCGGCAGTACCAGCAGCGCGGTGGCCATTGCGCTGCAGAAGGTCTGCAATCGCGAGCACACGCCTTATTTCACGGCGATTTCGGGTTCCACCGAGACCACCGGCGTGGACTGCCAACGCTACGGTTTCCGTCCCGGCTATTACGCGTACATGTCCTGCAAGGCCATTGCGCCCGTCGCCGCCAAGGAATTCGGCAAGAACCGCAAGGCCGCCTACCTGACCCCGGACTACACCTACGGCCATACGACCACCAAGTCGATGATCGAGTTCTCCGAAAAAGAAGGCTGGAAGACCGTCACCAACCAGGTCCACCCGCTGGGCGCAAAGGACTACAGCTCGTACCTCATCAACATCGCCAACACGGACGCGGATGTCCTGGTGGTGGTGGCGTATGGGGCGGACGCCGCCAACGCGATCAAGCAGGCCAAGCAGTTCGGGCTGCTCGACAAGATGAAGGTGCTGCTGCCCTACATGTCGGGCTACCTGGAAAAGGAAATCGGCGCCGACCTCATGCAGGGTGCGCTCGCGGTCAATGGCTTCTGGTGGACCATGCAGGACACCAATCCGCTGGCCAAGGACTTCGTCGAGGCCTATGACAAGAAGTTCGGTGCCAAGCCTCGTGACGCCGCGCTGTATGCCTATCTGGGCCTGATCCTGTGGGCGGACGCGGTGGAGCGCGCCAAGAGCTTCTACCCGCCCGACGTGGTGAAGGCGCTGGAGGCCGGCGTGGTCCGTGATACTCCGGTGGGCAAGATGACCTTCCGCGCCGAAGACCACCAGGGCGACGCCAGCTTCCCGATCATGCGCGGCAAGAAACCGGCCGACATGAAGAATCCGGATGACTTCTTCGATGTCATCGAAGTCGTGAATGGCAAGAGCGTGTTGCCGCCGGTGGGGCTGCTGGGCTGCAAGCTGGGCGGGTACGTCTAAGTCCTGAGCCTGTCCGTCGCCCGGCTGTCGCGGGTGCCGGACAGGTCCGGATTTTCAGGTCTTTGTAGGAGGCAACTCGATGCCGAGCATGTCTTTAGTCTTCTCTCAACTGTTCAACGGGCTGTCCGTGGGCTTGCTGCTTGCGCTCATCAGCACCGGTCTGACCATTATCTACGGCACGCTCGGTGTCATCAATTTCGCGCACGGCGCCCTGTTCGTGGTGGGCGCCTACGCTGGCTACACCACTTATGCGCTGACGGGCTCGTTCGTGCTGGCGGTGGCGGGCGGTTCGGCAGTCGCGCTGGCCGTGGGCCTCGTCATGGAACGCGGCCTGATGCGCCAGTACTACAGCCGCCCCCCGGAGGACCAGATCCTGGTGACCTTCGGCATAGGCATCGTCCTGGTGGAAATCGTCCGGGGCCTGTATGGCGGCGTCAGCCTGTCGGTTGCACCCCCATCCTGGGGCACGGGCATCGCCCGCATCGGCTCCCTGATTTATCCGCTCTATCGCCTGGAGACGCTGGGCATTGCCGCGGTGACGCTGCTGCTGCTGTATTTCGTCCTGTACCGGACCAGCCTGGGCCTGATCGTGCGCGCCGGCATCGAAGACTCCCAAATGGTCAATGCACTGGGCATCAACGTCAAGCGCACCTTCCTGGTGGTGTTCGGGATCGGCGCCATGGCGGCCGGTTTCGCGGGAGTGGTCAACGCCCCCATCGTGGCGTTGACGCCCGACATGGGCTTCCGCTACCTGGTCGATTCCTTCGTGGTGGTGGTGATCGGCGGCGTGGGATCGTTTCCGGGCGCTGTGGTCGGCGGCATCATTGCCGGTGAAATCCTCAGCCTGACCGCCATGGTCAATCCGCAGTATTCGGATGTGATGCTGTTTGCAGCCATGGCGCTGGTGCTGATTTTCCGTCCCCAGGGACTCATGGGCCAGGAGGGTCGGGAATGAGCACTCTTCAAACAACGACCCTACAGGGTGACGCGGCCGTCGCACCAAAGCAGGCCGTCAATTCTTCGCGAGGTGGCATCATGCGCAGACAGTTGCCCGAAATGCTGGTGGGCCTCGGCCTGCTGGCCGCTCCCTTCATTCTGCCGGTGGTGGGCATGAGTCCGGATCTGCTGACGCGGATCCTGATCTGGGGGTTGTTCGGGCTGGGTTTCGATCTGCTGTTCGGCTATACGGGCCTGCTGTCCTTCGGGCAGGCCGCGTTCTACGGGACGGGCGGCTTTGTCACGGCTTACCTCCTGACCAGCGGGGTGGTGTCCAACCTGCTGCTGGCGCTGCTCATCGGCACCGTCATGGCGTCCATCGCCGGGCTGGCGATCGGGTACCTGACCTTGCGGCGCACGGGGATCTACTTCGCCATGAGCACGCTCGCCTTCGGCGAGATGTTCTACTTCCTGGAGAATTCCTCGTTCAAGGAATACACCGGTGGCGAGAACGGCATTGCGGGCGTACCGCCGCCCGAACTTTCCCTGGGGTTCGTGAACATCCACATTTCCAGCGGCTGGCCCATGTACTGGTTCGTGGCGATCTTCTTCTTCGTGGGCTACCTGATCGCGCGGCGCATCGTGCGTTCGCCCTTCGGCACGGTGCTCAAGGCCATTCGCGGCAATCCCAAGCGTGCGACGGCACTGGGCCATTCCATCCAGTCCTACAAGCTCACGGTATTCGTGGTGGCATCCGCCTATGCCGGGCTTGCGGGTGGCCTGCTGGGGGTATTCCAGTCATACATGCCGCCGGATGCGTTTGCGCTGGATACCTCGGCGCAACTCGTCATCCAGACAGTCATGGGAGGCGCGGGCACGCTGCTCGGGCCGCTGCTGGGAGCCACCATCTGGCTGTATCTCTACGAGGGCCTGCAGCAGCTCGGCGACATCGGTGCCTACTGGAAGCTGATCCTCGGCATCATCTTCGTGATTCTGGTAACCGTATTCCGCCACGGTGTGGCCGGCGGGATCCTGGATTTTGTGCGCCATCGCCGCGCGCGGCCGCTGGCTGCCGATGAAGAGGGCAGCGACCGCGTGGCCGGTGCGCTGGATATCGTGCCGCCGCTCTCGTCCACGCAGGCCGGGTCGCCGGTGCTGGAAGCCCGTGGGGTGACCAAGCATTATGGCGGCCTGAAGGCCAATACCGACATCAATTTCACGCTGCGCGAGGGCGAACTGCACGGAGTCATCGGTCCCAACGGGGCCGGCAAGTCGACCTTCTTCGCCATGCTGGCGGGTGAGCTGGCCACCACCTCCGGGAAGGTCTTTTTCCGGGGCAAGGAGATCACCGGTATCGGCGTGACCGAGGTCTGCCAGCTCGGAATGAGCAAGAGCTATCAGATCAATCAGCTCTTCGAGCACCTGACGGTCCGCGAGAACGTCATGATCCCGGTGCTGGCGCGGTTACGCGGCAAGTACCGGAACGACATGCTGCGCGGCCTGCATTCCGACGAGCTGGACTCCCAGGTGAATGCGGCGATCGGCATGGTCGACCTGACGCGCCAGGCCGATACCCGCGTGTCGGACATGTCGTATGGCGAGAAGCGACGCCTGGAAATCGGCCTGGCGCTGGCCACCGGCGCCAATGTGCTGCTGTTTGACGAGCCTCTGGCCGGCCTGGGGCCGGAAGAACGCGTGCTGGTGGTGGCGCTGCTGAAGTCGGTCCGAGAAGGGCGCAGCATGGTCATCGTCGAACACGATATGGACGCCATGTTCGAGCTGGCCGAGCGCATCACGGTGCTCTACGAAGGCCGCAAGCTGGCCGAGGGCGGTCCGGACGAGATCCGCCGCAATCCGGATGTCCAGACGGCCTATTTGGGGGGGATGGACGATGAGTCTGCTTGAAATCGATCGGATCAACAGCTTTTATGGCGACTCGCACATCCTGTTCGATGTCTCGATGCGGGTCGAGGAGCACGAGGTCGTCGCACTGCTCGGGCGTAATGGCGCTGGCAAGAGCACGACGCTGAAGTCCCTGATGGGCATGGTGCAGGTCAAATCCGGCACCATCCGCCATCGCGGCGTGGAAATCCAGCACCTGCCGCCCTATGCGCGCGCCCAGCTGGGGATCCAGCTCGTCCCCGAGGAGCGCCGCGTGTTCGGCTCGATCTCGGTGCAGGAAAATCTCCAGCTTGCCGCCATGACCGCTGAAAAGCCCCGCAGCCTGGATGAAATCTACGCGACGTTCCCCCGCCTGGCCGAGCGCAAGCGCAATCGCGGCAAGCAGCTCTCGGGCGGCGAACAGCAGATGCTGGCCATTGCGCGGGCCATGATTCGAAACGCCGAAATCATTTTCCTGGACGAGCCCTTCGAGGGCCTGGCGCCGCTGATCGTGCGCGACCTGATCTCGGTGTGCCGCCAGCTCGCCGATTCCGGGCACACCATCGTGATCGTGGAGCAGAATGTGCGGGCCGCGCTGGCGCTGTCCGACCGCAGCTACATCATCAACAACGGCCACGTGGTCTACGAGGGCACGCCCAAGGACCTGCACGAGAACGGTGACATCATCGAGCGGTATCTGGGGGTGAAAGCATAGGAATCCGGCCCGCAACCGGGCTGACTCGGCAACCGCCGCAGCCCCGCCGCGGCGGGCCCGTGCTCTGCTGGTGGTAATCTATACGCCACCCCAACTTGACCCTTTGACATGTCGTTCCCCTCGGGAGTTTCCACGGATTCGAACGCCGATATCCTGCGGTTCGTCGCCTCCAGCCAGTTGCCCACGCCGTGGGCTGTGTTCCAGATCCATGCCTTCGCTGAAACAGCCAGCGGCAAGGAGCACGTTGCCCTGACGCTGGGCGATGTCAGCACGGATGAGCCCGTGCTGGCGCGCATCCATTCCGAATGTCTGACCGGCGATGCGCTGTTCAGCCAGAGATGCGACTGCGGGGCCCAGCTCGAGGCGGCGTTGCAGCGCATTGCAACCGAGGGTCGAGGCATTCTGCTGTATCTGCGCCAGGAAGGGCGGGGCATCGGTCTGCTCAACAAGATCCGCGCCTATCATCTGCAGGACGAGGGGGCGGACACGGTGGAAGCCAATGAGCGGCTGGGGTTTCCGGCCGACCTGCGTCGCTACGATATCTGCCGGCCGATGCTGGCGCACTTCGGCATCCGCCGCGTGCGGTTGATGACCAATAATCCGCGCAAGGAAAGATTCTTGAACGGGATCGGCGTGACGGTGACGGAACATATTCCGCTGCAGGTCAATCGCAATCCGTACAACGAGTTCTATTTGCGCACCAAGGCCAGCAAGCTGGGGCACGAGTTCAAGGAATACTTCGGCGAAGCGCCCTGATGCCGATCCGGCCGCGCTGTTGCCATTGGTCCACGAATAACCCTCCACGGTGGTTTTATGGATGGTCATTCGCGTAACAAGATGATAAAAAGGAAAGTATTGCCGAGCGTTCAGGATTTGCGGTGAAACCAGATATGCGTTCCCTCTCATCCCACTGATGTTGCCCCTGTCTTCTTCGTTGCGGCCGGCCTCGACCCCGCATTCGCGCGGCGTTGTACCGGCTCCGGTTCCCGAGGCATTGGATCGCTCCCACATTCTGGCTCTGTTGCGCTTGGGCGACTTTTCCCAGGACTCTTTCCTCGCCACCAATTCGACCGGTTCCGTCCTCTACCTCAATCGCGGCGCTGAGCGGCTGTTCGGCTATAGCCGCGAGGCCGCGCTCGGCCTGCATATCGGTGTGCTGCTGCCCGACATCCGGCGGGTCAACGAGCGCCTGAGCTCTTCGGGGGCGCGCAACAGTCTGCTGTGGCGGGGCCGGGGAGTGGATCGCCAGCGCGGAATCCTTGCCCTGGTCGGGGCCGCCACCCATATCCCGGGCCCGGCCGGCGACAGTTTCCTGTACGTGATGCGCCAGCGCCAGCCCGGACAGGCCGACGAGGGGCGCCAGTCGGAGCTGGCATCGCTGGTCTACCACAACACCAGCGAGGGCATGCTGGTGCTCGACCCCAAGGGTTTCATCCTGGACGTGAATCCCGCCTTCGCGAAGCTGCGGGGGCGAGCCGCCAGCGAGGTCATCGGGCGCCATGTACGCTGCCTGAATTCTCCCTGCCATGACCGCGATTTCTATCGTGCGGTCTGGCGCACCGTCATGGAGACCGGAAGCTGGCAAGGCGAACACTGGGGCCAGCACGCCAACGGCGAACTCTACCCCGAATGGCTGAGCATCAATACCTCCTTCACCGAGGACAGCCGTGTCTATCGCCGGGTGATGATCTTTTCCAACATCACCGAGATCAAGCAGGCCGAAGCAATCATCTGGAAACAGGCGAATTTCGACCGCCTGACCGACCTGCCCAACCGTCAGATGTTCCATGACCGGCTGGAGCAGAGCATTCGCAAATCGCGGCGCTCCGGCAACCGCACCGGCCTGCTGTTCCTGGACCTGGACCGGTTCAAGGAAATCAACGACACGATGGGCCACGCCATGGGCGACGAACTGCTGAAGGAAGCGGCGCGCCGGCTGAGCAGTTGCGTGCGCCAGAGCGACACGGTGGCGCGGCTGGGCGGCGACGAGTTCACCATCCTGCTGAACGACATCCGTGAACCGCGGGATGTCGAGCGGCTGTCGCGCAGCGTGCTGCGGCGGCTGGCCGAACCCTTCCGGCTGGGTGTGGAAACGGTCTTCATCTCGACCAGCATCGGCATTACGTTCTATCCCGACGACGCCACGGACGCCGAGACGCTGCTGAACAACGCCGATCAGGCCATGTACGCCGCCAAGGCCGAGGGCCGCAATCGCAGCTGCTATTTCACGGCTTCCATGCAGGAACAGGCCCAGACGCGCATGCGGCTGGTCAACGACCTGCACCTGGCGCTGGACCAGCAGCAGTTTTCGCTGGACTATCAGCCCATCGTGGATCTGTATACCGGGCGGGTCGCCAAGGCCGAGACGCTGCTGCGCTGGCATCATCCGGTCATGGGGCGGGTGCCGCCCGCGGAGTTCATCCCGCTGGCCGAGGAAACCGGGATCATTCGCGCCATCGGTGATTGGGTGTTCTGCGAGGCGACCCGGCAGGTCGCGCAGTGG
Source organism: Castellaniella sp. (assembly GCA_035572875.1). Taxonomy (GTDB): domain Bacteria; phylum Pseudomonadota; class Gammaproteobacteria; order Burkholderiales; family Burkholderiaceae_B; genus Castellaniella. The sequence continues at coordinate 10,012 of DATNAI010000130.1, forward strand.
CGCAGCCGTTTTGGCCAGGATATCCAGGTCAGCGTCAATATCTCCCCGGCGCAGTTGCGCCACGAGGGGCTGGATCACGCCTTCTGGCAAAGCCATCTGAACACGCTGGGCCTGTCGCCCGAGCACGTCATCGTGGAAATCACCGAGGGTCTGCTGATCGACTCGGACGACAACCGCATCCAGAAGCAGCTCGCCCTGTTCCGCGACTCCGGCATCCGGGTGGCGCTGGATGATTTCGGGACCGGCTATTCATCGCTGTCCTATCTGCGCAAGTTCAACATCGATTTTCTCAAGATCGACCAGTCGTTCGTGTCCCACCTGGGCGCGTCGGGCCCCAATCTGGCGCTGTGCGAGGCCATCATCCTGCTGGCCCACAAACTGGGCCTGCAAGTCGTGGCCGAGGGCATCGAAACGCGGGAGCAATTCCATCTCCTGCGCGATGCGGGCTGTGATTACGGGCAGGGCTATCTGTTTGCACGTCCCTTGCCCGCCGATGATTTCGCGGCCCTGCTGCTGGGTGATATGGCCCTGAGCGCGGAGATCTGAGGCCTGCAGCGTCACCGTGGCGCGGGCTGCAGGCAGTCGGGTCCGGCCGGAATCACGGCCCAATGCAGGTCTATCATGGGCCCTTTCGGCCCCCACCGCACATCATCCACGCCTTTCCAGGGGGCTGCATCGTACAGCGCCCGCACCGCGGGCGTTGCGGGGCCGCGGCCCGTGTCGCTGAAGGCCACCAGGGCGCCGCATCGCAATGCCGTACCCGGGGCAAACCAGGGCGATTCGGCATCACTGGCGTCGATGTAGACCTGCGTGGCCGGATTGGTGTGGATGGCCATGTTGCCGCCCAGCCAGGTGTTGGCCACGATCACCCGCAGCGGGCGCCCCGGTTGGTGCGCGCTCCAATGCGACCACGCCTGCGCGGCTAGTGCCTGTGCCGGGTAGTTCGATCGGCTGGCGCGGCCGGTCAGGTCCGCCAGCGGCCCTCGCGCGAGGGCGTAGCCCATCGCCATCGCGATGTGCAGGCAAAGCGCAATGATGAGGATCCGGCGAAGCTGGACGGCTTCCTGCCCGCGCAGCCACCAGAGGCCATAGAAGCCCGCCATCACAAAGAACGTACTGGCCCAGGAGGCCTCCAGCCGCGTCCCGAGAACGGCGGAGATCAGGACGGTGCACACAAAAGGCGCGAGTCCGACCCAGAGCAGGAACTGGCGATCTTCTGGCGTGAAATCCCGGAAGTAGCGGCTGCCGGCGGCGGGAGACTGAAAGTGCTCGTCGTTGGCGGCGTAGCCCGGGGCCCGGTCGCCGCTGCGGCGGTGCCAGACTGACCACGCGGCGAGCGCCACCAGCATGGGGGCCAGGCGGCCGGCCTGGTCCAGCACGAATGACACCATGTCGCCCAGCGCCTTCAAGCGCCCGCCCGCCTGCAGGGAGTCGTCGGCGTAAAAGAGCGGCTCGAAGTGGTGCTGCGCGAGCCACACGATATGCGGGCTCAGGACCAGGCAGAAGGTGGCGGCCGCCCAGGCGATGCCGCACCAGCATGGGCGCTGGCGCAGCTTGCCGGCGCGCAGCAGATACAGGAAGAATGCCGCGAACTGGATCAATGCGCTGTACTTGGTGAGCATGGCCAGTCCGCAGACGGCGCCCAGGAGCATCCAGTCACGCCGGCGATCATCCCGCAGCGCGCGGTAGAACAGCCAGATGGACGCCGTGATGGACCAGAGCTGCGCGGTATTGTGGTTGTAGATCGTGCCGCGTAGCGAAAAGTACGCCGTGACCGACACCAGCAGCACGGCGATGAACGCCCGATGCCGGGTCGTGATTTCGCAACCCAGCTTCCAGATGAACCACAGGCCCAGCGCCGAGAAAAGCTGCCCCATCAGGAAAGGCAGCCAGGCGGGGCGTCCCAGAAGCTCGGTGGCGAAATGCATGAACCAGGACGGCAGCGGGGGATGCTTGGTGTAGCCCAGCTCCAGGCTGGCGGCCCATACCAGCTCTTCCATGCCGTCCAGGTCGGGCGCCTTGTGGCTGATGGCGCACAGTATTGTCCACAACGCGATCATGGCCAGCAGGCAGGCCACGACCAGCGCGGAACCGGGGCGGCGCGCGAGCAGCGGAATCTTGGGCGGCGTGATGGCCAGCATGGCGGCCAGTATACTAGCGTCCTGTCTGGCTTTTACTCCGTGAACTTACAGGTTTCCCATGACGACCGAAGTCCCCATCATCCGCGCACGCGTCCGCTCCGGTGCGAAATTCGTCAGTCCCCAGGGCACGAAGGCCGTGAAGGACGGCATGCGGCCCAGCGATCTGACCGGCGTTCCGGATTCGGCTCCCAAGCCGAGCTGGCTGCGGGTGCGCGCGCCAGCGGGGGAACAGTACCAGAAGGTCCGTGACATCGTGAAGACGCACCAGTTGAACACGGTCTGCGCCGAGTCCAAGTGTCCGAACATTGCGGAATGCTGGGGTCGCGGCACGGCGACCCTGATGCTCATGGGGTCGGTGTGTACGCGCGCCTGCAAGTTCTGCGCCGTCAGTACGGGCAATCCGCACGGCTGGCTGGACCACAACGAGCCGGCCAGCGTGGCGGACGCCGTGGTGTTGATGCAGCTCAAATACGTGGTGCTCACGTCAGTGGACCGCGACGATCTGCTCGATGGCGGCGCGGGGCACTATGCGGCCTGTATCCGAGCCATTCACGAACGCTCGCCCGGCACCGCGGTCGAGGCCTTGACGCCGGACTTCCAGGGCAATCATGGCTGCGTGGCCAAAGTCCTCGATGCGGGCCTGGTAACGTTTGCGCAGAACATCGAGACCGTGGAGCGCCTCACGCACGTGGTGCGCGACGTGCGGGCCGGCTACCAGCAGACGCTGGACGTGTTGAAGTACGCGAAGGAGTATGCGCCGCAGACCCTGACCAAGACCAGCATGATGCTGGGGCTGGGCGAGACGGACGAGGAAATCGAGCGGGCCATGGACGACATCCGCGCGCACAATGTCGACATTCTGACGATGGGGCAGTACATGCGCCCGACGCAGAACCACCTGCCGGTGCAGCGCTTCGTCACCCCCGAGCAGTTCCGCGCCTATCGCGCCATGGGGCTGGCAAAGGGCTTTCGCGAAGTCGTCTCCGGCGCGCTGGTGCGTTCCAGCTATCGCGCCGAGCGTGTGCTGGAGCACGACAACGTCGGGCTCTGAGCCTGCCCTCCATGACCGGGCCCACCGCGGGCGGGCCGGGTCGTCCCGGTCCGTTTGGTCGCTGTCGTCAGGTCAGTCGTCTCCGCAAGGCATCGGATTCACCTCGCGGCACATTTGCTGCAGGATGGCAGCCAGTTCCTTGCATGCGATGCCCGGAAATTCCGGATGCGCAAAGATGCGGTACAGCATGGCGTAGCGGTGGCGGCCTTCGACCAGCGGCAGCGGCTTGAGCCGTCCCTCGGCCAGTTCGGTCCGGATGCGCAGCTCCGGATACCAGGCGAAGCCCAGGCCGGAGCACGCCGCCAGGATCGAGGCGGGGAGATGGCTGAACGTCCACCGCTGGTCGGCGTCCAGCCACCCGGCATCCTGCCGCTGACTGCCTGAATCCCGAACCACGAGCTGGCGATGCTGGCGCAGATCGGCCCATTCCAGTGGGCGGCCCAGCGCGCTCAACGGGTGTTCCGGCGCGGCGACCGCGACGAACCGTACCTGCAGCAGCGGCTCGCCGCTGAATCCCTGTGGAATGCGCGGACTGATGACCAGATCGGCCTCGCGGCGCAGCAGTGCCTCGTCTGTGCCGCTGAGCACGGTTTCCTGGACCTCGATGCGGGTGGTTGCACAGCCTTCGCCAAAGCGCTTCAGCGCCTGCAACAGCAACCAGTCCGGGAACAATCCGTCGACCGCCACGCGCAACAGAGGCTCGCGGCCGGCGGCAAGCTGGCGCGCGGCCGATTCCAGGCCTTGGGCGTGTTCGACCAGCAGGCGCGCCCGCTGCAGCAAGATCTGCCCTGCGGGGGTGGGGACGGCGCGGCGCCCCTGCTGCCGGAAGACGCGCAGCCCTAATTGATCCTCCAGCCGCTGGATGGCATAACTGACCGAAGACTGGCTCTTGTCCAAGGCTTCGGCGGCCTGCGCGTATCCGCCGTGGTCCACCACCGCGAGCAATGCCTGCCATTGAGAAATGGGAATGATGTCCGCCATATCAATCCATTAGATCAAATAACACCGAAATTTGCCATTGATCATCTATTTATATGATTCATAATGCTCCTATCCACGTTTTGGAGTCAATCATGACAGTACGTTCAGTCACGCGCATCACGCCGGCACAGGCGACGCAGGATGGGGCGGGCGTGCGCCTCTTGCGCGCCCTGGGGTATCAGCACCAGGTCCGCATGGATCCCTTCCTGATGCTGGATGCATTTTCTTCCGACGATCCCCAGGATTACATCGCCGGCTTTCCCGCGCACCCGCATCGCGGCTTCGAGACCATCACCTACATCGTCGATGGCCATATGCGCCATCGCGACCATCTGGGCAACGAAGGCGATCTGAGGGCGGGCGGCGTCCAGTGGATGACGGCGGGGCGCGGCATCATCCACGAGGAAATGCCCCAGCAGGAAAACGGGCTCCTCCGGGGTTTTCAGATCTGGCTCAATCTGCCGGCGGGCGAAAAGATGCAGCCCGCGCATTATCGCGATATTCCGGCATCGGAAATCCGGGTGGCGGAACTGCCGGAAGGCGGATTCATCAAGCTGATTTCCGGCACGATTCCGTGGGCGACTTGCCCCCTGAAGGGTGCCGAGCAGGGAGAACGCCAGACGCAGCCCGTGATCGCCGACGTGTGCGTGATGGCCGGGCAATCGGTGGATCTGCCGGTGCCCGCCACGCATAGTGCCTTGCTCTATGTGTTCGAGGGTCGACTTCTGGCCGGCGATCGCCGGGTCGAATCGGGCAATGTGGTCTGGCTCGCGGAACAGGGCGAAACGGTTCGCGTGGCGGCCACTCCCGATGCCGCTGTGCGAGTGCTGCTGCTGGCGGGCAAGCCGTTGCATGAGCCGATCGCGCAATACGGTCCGTTCGTCATGAACACCCAGGAGCAAATCGAGCAGGCGCTGCGCGATTACCGCGATGGGGTGCTGGCACAGTAAGTAGCGCAACGGGCTCGCTACGCGGGCCTGACGAAAAACGCCCCAGGAACCGGATCTGTATCCGGTCCCTGGGGCGCTGTCTTTCACAAGTCTTGCGGCGCGCGCTGTGCCGATCTAGCGGCGCCAGTGGCCGCGATCACCCCGGTGCCCGTTCCATCGCGGGCCCCCGCGGTGGTCCCAATGGCCGCGGCCGCGCCAGCCGCCGTAGTAGGCGGGTCCCGGCACGTAGACGGGTTCAGGCACCACCACGACGGGCGGCCGGGTGTAGTAATAGCGCGGCGGCGGTGGCGGCGGGTAGTAGGCGGGCCCCCCCCAGACCACACCGGGCACACCGATGGAGATCCCGAGGTTGACACCTCCGGCCTGCGCCACCGGCCCTGCGGCCATGGCGCCAATGACCAGCGCCGCTGCGAGCATTGCTTTTTTCATGGCGGTTCCTGTGGATGATGTGAATGTCGTTGAGGCCATTGTCTCCGATCCCGGCTGGAGATTGTGAGTTTCCCATGGACAGACGCATCCAAACGCTACCTGCAGGGGCGCTTTCCCGGGGTGTGGAACAACTGTTCACGTTTGTTGCGGTTGCATACCACGTCTTCAGCGATGGCGGTCGAAGAACGCCAGCGTCCGCTCCCAGGCCAATTTTGCGGCACCGGCGTGGTAGGCGGAATTGCCTTCCCGCCCGAATGCGTGCCCGGCGCCCGCGTAGGTGTAGATCGGGAGCTCGGGATGTGCCGACTTGATGGCCTCCACGTCTTCCCGGCTGATGTGCTGGTCTTCTTCGCCGAAATGCATCTGGACGGGAATGCGCGGCTTGTCCTCCCGGTGATTGACGATGCCGCCGCCGTACCAGCATGAGGCCGCGCTGAAGCGGTCGCTCATGCACGCAGTGCGCCAGGTCAGATAGCCGCCCCAGCAGTATCCCGTTACCATGCACCGGTCCTGCGGCGCCATGGCCGCGGCCGCAGCCTCGATGTCGAGCAGGGCGTCCTCGTCCGTAATGCCCTTGCGCAGGGCCATGCCGCGATGCCGGCCCGGCAAATCGTAGTCCAGTTGCACCCCGGCTTCCACATTGGGCGCTCGGTCGAAAAGGGATGGGCAGATGGCCCGATAGCCGTGGTCCGCGAAGTGTTCCGCCATCTTTCGGATGTGGGCATTGATGCCGAAGATCTCGGGCAGCACGACAACCCCGCAGGCGGCGTCTTCCGGGCCCGTGATCCATGCCGTGAATCGGTGGCCATCCTTGGCTGTAAGCAGCATATCCATGAGTGGGATCCTTGTTCGTTGGTCGAATGTCCGTCCGGCTCCCATCGTACGCCCGACGCGCTCGCAACGAAAACTGATGCTGTCAATTTCCTGAATGGACTCAAAGAGTTACGGCGATTACACACAGTCTGCAAAGATTGACAGAAACCTTTCGCGCGGGCGATGGAACCGGACGCATAATGACACATCCAGTCAAACGATCGGCCGGTACTGTCACCGGCCCCCCCGCCCGGAGCCCCGACATGGCCACATCTGTTTCACCCGTTGGTTCGACCGACACCTCTCAGTTTTCATCCCTGGGGGTGGGTTCCGGCCTGCCGCTGGACACCCTGATGACGCAATTGCGGACCAGCGAGCAAGCGGCTCTGCAGCCCATCCAGTCGCAGGAGGATATCACCAACGCGACATTGTCGGCCTATGGCCAGGTCCAGAGCGCCGTCACCGCCCTGCAGACGGCGGCGGAGACGCTGACCACGGCTGGAACCTTCAATGCGCTGCAAGCGACCACCACCGGGTCCGCCTTCAGCGCCACGGCCGGATCGGGCGCCGTAGCCGGGCAATACAACGTCACGGTTGACCAGCTTGCCAAGCCGCAGACGCTCGTCACGACGGCGCAGGCCAGCGCAACAGCCGCCAACGGGACCGGGGGCACGATCACGCTCACCCTCGGAGACGGTTCAGTTCATACCCTGGACCTGACGGGCAAGGATACGTCGCTGAACGGTCTGGTCAGCGCCATCAACCAGGATTCGAGCCTTGGCGTGTCCGCGACCCTGGTCAACGACGGGTCGTCCTCGCCTTATCACCTGCTGCTGATTGCCAACAACCCGGGTGACCAGGGCGCCGTCAAGAGCATCAGCAGCGACAATGGCAGCATCCAGGGCCTTCTGGGCTTCACGCAGGGTTCCACATCCAACGTCACGGAGGATCCCGCCGTGGACGCGCAACTGCATATCGACGGCATTGCGGTCACCAGCCAGAGCAATACCGTCCAGGACGCCATTGCCGGCGTCACGCTGACGCTGAACGCCGTCGATGCCACGCCCGCCACGCTGGCCGTCACCCAGGACAACACCCGCGTCACGCAGGCGGTGCAGGGCTTCGTCACGGCGTACAACACCCTCCAGTCCACCGTCCAGTCGCTGACAGCCTACGATACGACGTCGAATTCCGGCAACGTGCTGACCGGCGACTCTCTCGCGCTGGAGGTCGAAGGCCAGACGCAGAACGCCCTGGATACCGTCTTGCCGGGCGGCACCATCGGTTCGCTGTTCCAGTTGGGGGTGAGTTCGGATCCGACGACTGGCAAACTGTCGCTCGATACGACCGCCCTGACACAAGCGCTCGCGAAGGATCCCACGGACGTGCAGAACGTGCTGGGCGGTCCGGCCGGGGTGGGCAGTGCCGTACAGACGCTGACCACCAACATGCTGGAGACTGGCGGCCTGTTCTCGAACGCCGAGGACGGCCTGAACCAGACGTTGAAGGATCTGCAGTCGCAGTATACGGAGACCTCGAACCGGATCACGGCGGACATGGACAACTATCGTCAGCAGTTCACGGCGCTGGACTCCATGGTGGCGCAGATGAATTCGCTGAGCTCCTATCTGACCCAGCAGTTGTCGAGTCTGAGTTCGTCGAGTTCCAGCAAGTCGGCAGGGTGATCGCCCTGTGGGGGACATGGGCTTGTGGTTGCGACTGTCCCGGTGCAAGCCTGCAGGCGGGATGCCGGCATTCCACTATCCGGAAATTGCAGGTAAAATGAGGGTCATGGGGCCGACTTGGCTTCGACGTGGGTCGCAAAACAGGATAGTGCATACCGAGCCCCAGTTCGCTCGTAAATCCACTGGAAAACTACAAACGCCAACGACGAGCGTTTCGCTCTGGCCGCTTAGGCGGTGAGCCGCTGCACCGACTGGTCCCTGGGTCGGGTGGGGTAAAACCTACAGCAGCGTCATCTACAGGGAATCGGGTTCGATCAGGTCACTGGGTCGGGTCTTAAACCAAAGTGAATCGCCAAGGAAGGGCCTGTCGTCCGGCATGATCCAAGGTTAAAACTTAAAGTAGGCCGACTAAGTATGTAGAGCTACTTGCAGAGGGCTTGCGGACGGGGGTTCAATTCCCCCCGGCTCCACCAGCTACCACCAGGGCTCGGAACATCTCCGGGCCCTTTTCTTGCCTGTCATTTCCGCACCAACAACTTGTGCGCATCGGTTCGTTGTCAACCAAGGTGTCCGGTCAGGCATCTAACGCCATTTGAGGGAGTGGCATAGCGTCCCATCTTGCTCTATCATGAAACATCAAGATCGATCATGATGGAGGTGATCATGACAACCGTCACCCGTGAAAAATTTTCCTCTCAGGCTGCGCCAGATATCCTGGCGGCCTTGCGTCAGATCGCCGAGAGTCAAGGCCGTCAGTTCCAGGCGGTGCTTGACGAGGCCCTGCGTGACTACATCGACCGCCAGCAGAAGGAACGCCCCCGCCGCCACGTCATGGACTCGTTCGCATCGAGCCTGGACGAGTTCGACAGTCTTTACCGCGAACTGGCCAAGTAAGCCGTGGCCCACGATTACCTGACCGTGGCCGATGTGCTTGGGATGCACACGGTCTTGGTGCAACGGTATGGTGGTGCATCAGGCGTGCGCGACCCCGGAGCGCTGGAGGCGGCGCTGTTTCGCCCGCAGACGGGCTACTACGACGACATTGTGGCTGAGGCGGCTGCGTTGCTTGAGAGCCTGGCAATCAACCACCCATTCGTGGATGGCAACAAGCGCATCTCTTTTGCCGCAGTCGACGTGTTTCTGCGAATCAACGGTTGGCGCCTGCAGTGCGCGCCGATGCAAACTCACGCGGAGATGATTCAGATGTTTGAGTCAGGGACGTTCGACATCGCCCATCTCGATCCTTGGCTCCGGTCTTTCGCTGTCGCAGCGGAGTGATGAACAATTTCACTCCGCTGGCGCGCCGGCAATCGCCAGCACAATTTGCAGCACCTGCTGCTCGCTGTACCCCGCAGCAATGAAGGCCTGTAGACTCTCCTGCGAAGGATTCCCTCGCGTTCGCACCATTTGCGTCACAAATTCCGCTAGGGTACGGAGCTTTGGATCGGCAATCTCACCGCCTTCCCGAAGCGCCTGGATCGCCTGTGCCGGGACTTTGGATACTTTCTCCGCGATCATGCTGTGCGCGGCGATACAGTAATGACAGGTGTTTTCTCGGCTGATCGTCAGCAATATGACTTCCTGCTCGGCGGGAGTGAAACTGCTCGCCCACCAGGGCGTGCGGTACGCTGTAGCGATGAGCCTCGATTTCAACGTGATAGTTCACGTTGACGCGCACGGTCTTGAAGCAGGCGTACTCATAACGGCTCGAGGGCAACGCGCCCATGGCCGGTGCGTCGATGGTGGCGAAGACGCTTGCCCGACTGCCAGGCAGCTTCTGGAAGGGGCGCCCATTCAGTTCCGTCAGCAGCGGAATTGGAGAAAATAGCTTGTCCGGCGCCAGGTGGTCACGATCATCGGAATACGCAGCCGCGCGCACGGTCGATAGCCTGGAGGCTATGCTCACTGAGCTCATCAGGCGCCTGGACGCGAAGTAGCGCTGAGCCGCGCAAGGAGGCGAGCGGTCCGATGTCTGCGAAGAGGGGGTGGTGTCGGCCTGGGCACTCGTAGCTACAAAAACAGCTTGCTCAATGGTGTTTCCGTAACTACAATAAAGGCTATGGAAATCGCCTTTGATCCAGCCAAAGACAAGAGCAACCAACGCAAACATGGTGTGTCTCTGTCGCTCGCCCAAGAGATCGACTGGCCAGAGGTGATGGCTAAGCCCGACGCGCGCCGGGACTACGGCGAGGTGCGGGAAATCGGCTACACGGTCATATACGACCGCTTGTATTGCGTGGTGTTCACGCAGCGCGGCGACAGCATGCACATCATCAGCCTGCGCAAGGCCAATTCGCGGGAGGTACGGAACTATGTCGAACAAACGTAAGCTGATCTTGCCGACGCCTGAAGAAGACGCGGCGATCAATCGAGGCATCGCGGCGGACCCGGATACCTTCGAGCTGGGCGCGGAGGAATTTAAGCGACTGCGGAGAGTGGGGCGCCCGCGCCTGGACAATCCCAAGGTTGCCGTGACGATCCGCTATGACAAGGCTGTGATCGACGCCTTCAAGGCCGGCGGCCCGGGGTGGCAGACCCGGATGAATGAGGCTCTGAAGAAAGCCGTGTCCAGGAAGCACGCATAGACAGCGAAGAGCCGCTCTAGTGGCTGTGGACGGTGGACGACCAGGTGCTGGGGGGTGCGCGTATCCATTCGCCGCGGCGTTGTTCAACGCCCCAGTGCCTTCGCGATCTTTTTGTCAGTGTTGTATTGGCTAAGCGAGTACACGGCCCAGATCGCCGCCGGGATCCAGCCGATCACGGTGAGCTGCAGAATCAGGCAGATGATCCCAGCCAGGGGGCGGCCGATGGTGAAGAAAGCCAGCCAGGGCAGGAGCAAGGCGATGAGCAGGCGCATGGAGGGTCTCCGATGTGGGTTGACGGGGCTAGTTTAATTCACACCGCACCATGCCAACCCCCGGGACTGCACCGCCCCCAGGCGGCCTGCTCCAAGATACACAAATTCTATCAGTCGCCTCCCGGCGTCCTGGATATCCTCTAAGATGCGGCTTGGCGAATTTGCCATGTCAGACCTCGGCACCGACCTCCCCATGAAAAAAACAGATCTGGAAAAGCAAAAAGCCCTGAAACTGATGGGCAAGCTCAATGCTGCCATCCCGCCGGGTCGCTACGCGGGCGCTGCGCCTGCTCTGGATCGTCGCGAACAGCGGCGCCTGGACCATGCCGCCGGCCTGGTGTCTTTCCCCGTCAAGCTGCGCCAGCCGCTGATTTCGGCCTTGAACGCCAAGGCACAGGCCGATCACGTCAGCGTCAATGAATTGGTGAACACGCTGCTGGCCGAAGCGCTGAAGGGCTAGCTCGTGCATATATGGGTCGATGCCGACGCCTGTCCGGCCGTCATCAAGGACATCCTATTTCGGGCGGCCCAGCGACTGCAGCAACCGCTTACGCTGGTGGCCAATCAGATGCTGCGCACGCCACCATCGCCCTGGATCCGATCCGTCCAGGTGCCGCAAGGATTCGATGTGGCGGACAACTACATCGTCGAACACGCCTCGCCCGGTGATCTGATCATTACCGCGGATATCCCTCTGGCGAGCGAAGCCCTGCGCAAAGGCGCGCTGTTGCTCAGCCCACGTGGCGAGTGCTACACCGCCGACACCATCAGCGAACGGCTCACGATGCGAGACATGATGGATGAATTGCGCAGCGCGGGTATCGATACGGGCGGACCGGCCGCCTTCGGGCAATCGGACAGGCGTGCCTTTGCCAATGCGCTGGACAAGCTGTTGCAGAAGGCGCTACGAATGCAGCCATCGATTCGCGACACGCCCGCGCGTAGCGATCTATCCCGCACATGACCATGCGGCGTCATCATCGCTTGATGGGGCGCTAACGGACAATCTCAGAGCGCGATAACGACACGGCGGCCATTCACGTGCATGCGCCAGTTCGCGGAAGGGCGTACCTGCCAGTGGCCGTGGCGTTTCAAGCCGGTGTGTCACGTCGGGCAGACGCGGCATCGCGATGATCGGGCCCATTACGCAATGCCTCTACCACGAGCGAGAATGCTGGCGAGGGCTGCCGACGGCTGGGGTAATACAGCTAGTACCCCGCAAAGGGGGCGCACCAGTCCTGCAACACGCGTACCAAGCGTCCTTCCTCTATGTGCGGGTCGA
>DATNAI010000131.1:0-22530 GCA_035572875.1 Castellaniella sp.
TCGCGGAGCCAGGCCCGGCGCCTGGCGGCAACTGGACGGCGGCCAATCCGCTGCCCGCCACCCTTTTGTCCCCGGCAAGCCTTTTCAAGCCCATGCTGTCCGTCCACAGCTTCGACTATGCGCCGCCGACGCTGACATCGACCGGAGGCAACAGCACCCGGGCCTACAACCGGCTTGTCCAGGATTCGACGTTGTTGCCGAGCGGTTTCGCCTTCAATGCGCCGACCAGTGCCTCAAAGGACCGCCGCGTCACGGCCGATGTCGCAGCCTGGAGCACCAACCCGCAGACGTTCACCGTCAACTTGGCCCAGGAACCGTCCAACTGCACTTTGGCACCGACGTATTTCCTGACGAAGGACCAGACCGCACTGCTGTCGGCCGTGGCGGCGATGAAGGGTAGCGGCAGCACGGCGGTGCCGACGGGACTGATCTGGGCGTGGCGGATGCTCAGTCCGCAATGGCGAGGCGCTGCCGGCTGGGGAAGTTCAACGCTGCCGCGAGATGGGGATTCGAAGCTGCGCAAGGTCATCATTCTGCTCAGTGACGGCGACAATGATCCCACTGTGCGACGCGGCAGCAATTCCCCCGGTACGGACGAATGGTTCAAGTTGAGCTATGCCTATCAGGAGTGCACAAAAACTCAGAGTGTGGGCAGCGGCCGGAACGCGCAAACTGTTTGCCAGACTTATTCCAACACTGTGAAGCGCGTTTCCAATGAATCGGGGCGGGTGAAGCTGTCGTCCTTCAATCAGTGTCCCATCATCGGCCTGCGATCGGTCGATCCTGCCCAGATCACGCCTGCGAATTACGACAACAGTTGCGCGTCCAGCGGCCCCAACAGTTCGACCATCGGCTATCCGGACGGGTCCAAGAGCGGCACCACGATCAACTCGAATTCTTTGGACGCCTACGGCGCCCAATTGTGCGCCAACATCAAGGCGGATCCCAATAACATCACACTGTTCACCCTGACGCTGGGTATGGACGTCTCGGATGAGGCTCGGGCCGTCATGCGCGGCTGCGCCTCGGATCCGACCAAAACATATTTCGACGTGAGCAACGCCGCGGATCTGCCCCAAGTGTTCAATGAAATCGCCGGGGCGCTCACCGAGCTGCGGCTCACCCAGGATCCGGGCACGTCGTCCGGGTCATGATTGCGCCCGATGGTCGTTCCAGGTGAGCGGTAGTAGGGTGCTTTGCAATGTGCGTCAACAAAGGGCGGCTGGGCACAACGTGGCCGGTCTGCCTCTGCCGGGGAGGCGAGTGACCATGGCGTGGCGATCGGGATGGGTGTTGTTCGGCGGGTTGGCGCTGCTGTTCGCAGCGGTCGGATGGTCGCCGCGTGCGTCCGCCCAGGGGGCCAATTTCCACCCCTGCAATTCCCAGCCGTCGCTGCCGATGTGTTTGCACGGATATGGTCGGCGGATCGCCATCGCGCGGTGGGGGGCGCCGCCCGAGCCGTTGGACCCTGATGCCGTGGCGGGGGCGTCCCTGGTCACGCGCGACGTCGCCCGGGAAATCGGCAAGCTCAAGGCCAGCACCGCGTTTGTGGAAGACATGGACACGTCCGAGGTCCTGTTCGCGCGTGACGAAGCGGCCGTGCGGCCGATCGCGTCGATTACGAAGCTCATGACGGCGCTGGTGGTGGTCCAATCCGGCTTGCCCATGGACGAGATGCTGACCATAGACGCCAGCGACCGCAATGTGCCCAGCGAATTGCCGGCGCGTCTGGATGCGGGCGCGCGCCTGACACGGACGGAGCTGCTGCACCTGGCCCTGGCATCGTCCGAGAACAGCGCCGCGCATGCGCTGGCGCGTACTTTCCCGGGCGGCATGGCCGCCTTCGTCGAGGCCATGAATGCTCAGGCCCGTGTCTTGGGCATGGCGGACTCCCGTTTCGTCGGTCCCGTCGGACTGTCCAACGGCAATGTGTCTTCGGCGCGCGATCTGGCGAAGCTGGTCTACGCGGCGTCGCGCCAGCCGTTGATCCAAGCGTTCACGACCGATGCGCGGTACCGTGTTGGCGGACGGACTTTTCGCAATACCAATATGCTGGTGGGGCGCCCGAATTGGGACATCCTGGCGTCCAAGACGGGAACCACCCGGGAGGCGGGGAACTGCCTGGTCATGATGGTTCGGGTCGACGGTCGGAATCTGGCAATGGTGTTGCTCAATGCCCATGGAACGAGCGGCACGCGCTTTGGTGATGCGGTGCGCTTGCGGCGTATCCTCAACAGCCAGATGGCCTTGAAATAGGGTGGCGCCTCCGGCACCCGCTATCCGGAGTGGCGCAACGACTGCAAGGCGCCTTGGCCGAGCAGTCGCCTCAGTGGATCGCCGCGAGGACGTCCCGTTCCAGTGCGCCGGTGGCAACGCACTGTGCCGAGCGTCCGGGCCCGGGAAGCGTGGCGGCGGAACCGCTGGAGAACGCCACCGTATCCTTGATGGGCGCGTAGAACCTGCCTGTGGGTGTGTTGCCGAGGCTCACGGTGCGGGTGACCACATAGTGCGCGTTCACCTGTGCGCGCGTCGACCGGGCGCCCGAGGCCTTGAACAGCACGTTGATGGTGCCAGCGACTTCCATGGCTCGGTCCACGTCGTACAGATTGCCGTAAACGATCTGTTCGTAGGACTGATGAGGCGAAGAACCCGGGAAGCGGTAATGTCGTGTGAGCTGCGCGCGCGGATTCGTGACGTCGGACTCCACGGTGCCGCAATCCAGGTATCTTTCAGGGTTGCCTGTGAAGTGCAACACCATGAGCCCCGTGGTGGGATCCTGGCGCTCGATGACCCAGGGGCCGCTGGCGAGCTTTTGCGTCGAGGTCTTCCACACCTGGGCGTAGGGCGCTGCGATGGTGGTGTCGCTCATGATGGGCGGCTGTACGGCCGGAGGCGCGTATGTCAGCCGGCCGGCACACCCGGAAAGGCCTATCACCGCAAGTGCAGCCGCCTGACGTATCCGCATGCCCCGCCCCTATCCTGTTTCGCCACGTCCGCCGACTGGCCGTGACGGTCTGTTCAGCATACCAGATGTTACCGATGTATTGCCATTTATCACAGGCGCATGGCTTGCCGGGCCGATTCCCGTCTCGCCCACGGCTCAAAGGGGATGCCAGGCCGTCCGGCAGGGCGCGGTGTGGCACGCTGTACACTCCATGCTTTGTGTCGACCGATCCGCTCCCTGACGGCCTTCCATGTTGATCACCCTGCTGAACATCGTCCTGCCCGTCTTTGCAATTGCGGCGCTGGGATACGTTTTCGGGCGCCGCCAGGCTCGGCACCCCGACATGGGGTTCATCAATCACGCCAATGTGATGGTGTTTTGTCCCGCGCTGGTGTTTTCCGCGCTCTTGGACAACCCTATGAGTATGCTGCAGGCTTGGCCTTTGGTCGCGGCCGCCGCCCTGATCATCCTCATCCCCGGGTTGCTCCTCGCGGTGATCCAGTCGCCCACACAGACGCGCGCCGGATTTCTGGTGCCCGGCATGTTTCGCAATACCGGCAACATCGGCATTCCGATCATGATGCTCGCCTATGGGAAGGACGTGCTCGGCGATATCGTCATCCTGTTCGTGATCTCCAACCTGCTGCAGTTTTCGGTGGGCCTGGTGCTGCTGGCTCCGGGTGGGAACCGCTGGCTGTGGCTGAGGAATCCGAATATCTGGGCGGCCGTCCTGGGGATAGCGCTGGCGCCCTATCGGGCGTGGATCCCGCCGTTCGTCACGACTTCCGTGGATCTCACGGGACAGATCGCGATTCCGCTCATGCTGTTTGGCCTGGGGGTGCGGCTGTCGCAGGATCGCATCGACCGGATAGGGCTGGCGCTGAAGGTCAATGGCCTGTATCTGCTGGCGGGATTGGCCACGCTTCCCATCGTATTCTGGTTGCTTCCGCTTACGCCCGAATGGATGCGGCTGGTGGCCTTGTCGGCCATGCTGCCGCCGGCAGTCCTGAATTACCTGCTGTGCGAACAGTACCGGGTGGAGCCCCGGACCGTGGCCAGTGTGGTGCTCCTGGGCAATATCCTGTCAGTGGCGACGGTGCCGCTGGTCGTGTGGGCCACGCTGATCGGGGTGGCGTAGCGGCGCTTCCGATCCGGCCCGCAAGCCCCGCTGAAGGCCCGGCCGTGCCATGCTCGACTCAGGCTGACGCTCGCGGCTCCGCCTGCGGCATCTCGATCTTCACCTCCAGGACTTCCAGGGAATCCTGGCGGTCCAGGTTGACCCTGATGTCTCCAGGATCGATCTTCACGTACTTGGAGATCACCGCAATGAGTTCCTTTTGAAGCTGCGGCAGGAAATCGGGGCCGTTGCGGCCGCTGCCGCGCTCATTGATCAGGATGAGCTGCAGCCGGTCCTTCGCAATGCTGGCGGAGGATTTTTTCTGGCCGCGCAGAAAATCCAGGAAAGACATGTTCATTTCCCCCCGAACAGTCGCTTGAACAGGCCGGGTTTCTCGTAATCGACGAAACGCAGCGGCTTTTCCTCGCCGAGATAGCGTGCCACCACGTCCTGGTAGGCGTCGGCTACGTCGCTGTCGCGGATATGGATGGCCGGAATGCCCTGGTTCGAGGCCTGCAGCACGATCTCCGATTCGGGGATGACGCCGATCAGCCGGATGCGCAGGATGTCCTCGATGTCGCTCAATGACAGCATTTCACCTTCGGACACCCGCTTGGCGTTGTAGCGCGTGAGCAGCAGGTGCTCCTTCACGGGGTCTTCGCCTCGTTCCGCGCGGCGGGATTTGGCCGACAGGATGCCCAGGATGCGATCCGAGTCGCGGACCGAAGAGACCTCCGGATTGGTGACCACCAGGGCGTCATCCGCAAAATACGCCGCCATGAGCGCACCGGTCTCGATGCCGGCCGGGGAGTCGCAGACGATGTACTCGAAGTCCATCGCGGCCAGGTCTTCCAGGACCTTGCCGACGCCTTCCCGAGTCAGGGCTTCCTTGTCGCGTGTTTGGGAAGCCGGCAGGATGTAGAGGTTTTCGAGCTGCTTGTCGCGGATCAGGGCCTGGTTGAGCGAAGCTTCACCCTGGATGACGTTGACGAAGTCGTATACCACCCGGCGTTCGCAACCCATGATGAGGTCCAGGTTGCGCAGGCCGACGTCAAAATCGATGACCACCGTCTTGTGACCGTGCATGGCCAGCCCGGCCGAAAAGCTTGCGCTGGAGGTTGTCTTGCCCACGCCCCCCTTGCCGGAGGTGACTACAACGATGCGCGCCATGGTGAATGGTTTCCCCTCTGTTCAAAATTCATGACATCGTAAAGCAAAAAGCGGCGATTCGAATAAATACCGGCCTTCATCGCGTGACGGATGGTATCCACTCGCGCCGAGTTCACTGAAACCCGCCTGATTCGTCCAGCCCGCGGATGCGCAGGGTGTCGCCGTCCAGTGTCACCTGCGCCGGCCGGCTCTGCAGACTGTCGGGCAGGCGCGTTTCGATCACGCGATAGACGCCCGCGATGGCGAGCAGCTCGGGATCCAGGTGGGTGGTCAGGATCATGACGTCGGTGCGGCCGTGCGCGCCTGCCATGGCCTTTCCCCGCAACGGCCCGTAGACGTGAATGTTTCCGTCGGCGATGACCTCGGCACCCTGGCTGACCATGCCCATGACGATCAGGTCGCTGCCCTTGGCATAGATGCGTTGCCCCGACCGCAGCGGATGGCGAACCACCAGTGTTTCGCCGGAAGGAGATGCGGGGGTGTCGGGGGTGATCGGCTTCTTTCCAGCCGCTGAGCCCTTGCCGGCCGATGGTTGCGGGGCGGCGGGTGCCTTGCCGGCTGGCCGCGCCCGAGCGGGCTCCGCGGCGTCTGGCTGGGCTGCGGCAGAAGCCGCCGGACCCGCCGAGGCGTCCAGCGGCGCCAGGCCGGATTGGGCCGCCTGCGCTTGCATTTCGGCGCTGGCCTGTACCCCGATGGGGTGCAGATGGTGCCGGCGCAGCGCCTCGGCCAACGCCTGCCAGTCGGGAGATTCGGTGAGCCCCTGGGCGTCGATGACGACGGGTTCGTTTTCGTAGAAGGCGCCCGCCTCGCGCATGCGGGCGTCCAGCGCCGCCACCAGTGTGTCCGTGTCCGGCTCATGCAGGACGGCCCGCAGCGCGTAGAGGGTGGCGCTCTTGAAATCCAGGGCGGTGGAGGCTTTGGCCATCGTGTGTTACGCCCAGGTATCGCGCAGCGTGGCCGCGCGGTTGAGAATGGGGTGATCCGGCGAAGACAGTTCGCGGTCAGCCACGAAGTAGCCCAGCCGTTCGAACTGCCAGGTGGCGCCGGGGACGGCCCGTATCCCGGGCTCCAGCCAGGCCTGGACCGTGTGGCATGAGTTCGGGTTCAGCGCTTCGAGGAAGTTGCGGTCGCCACCGTCCGGGTGGGGGTCGGCAAACAGGCGATCGTAGAGGCGGATCTCGGCGGGGACGGCGTGCGCCGTGCTGATCCAGGTGATGGCGCCCTTGACCTTTACGCTGTCGGCCCCCGGGGTGCCGCTGCGGGTATCGGGCAGGTATTCCGCATGGACCTCGATGACCTCCCCGCGCTCATTTTTGACGCAACCCGTGCAGCGCACCACATAGCCGTATTTGAGCCGCACCAGATTACCGGGGTACAGGCGGAAATACTTGCGAGGCGGCTCCTCGCGGAAGTCGTCGCGCTCTATCCACAGTTCTCGAGTCAGCGGGAATTCGCGACGGGCGCTCTGCGGATCGTGCGGGTTGCTGGGCGCCGAGCAGAGCTCGCTGTGTCCGGCCGGGAAGTTCGTCAGGATCAGGCGGATGGGATCCAGGACGGCGACGGCCCGGGCCGCCACGGGGTCCAGATCGTCCCGAAGGGCTTGTTCCAGCAGGCTGTAGTCGATGCGGGAGTCGGATTTGGAGACCCCCAGGCGCTCGCAGAACAGGCGGATGGCCCCCGCCGTGTACCCGCGCCGGCGCAGTCCGACCAGGGTGGGCATTCGGGGATCGTCCCAGCCGCTCACGTGGCCTTCTTCGACGAGTTGCCGCAGCTTGCGCTTGCTCGTGACCACGTAGCTCAGGTTCAGGCGGGCGAACTCGTACTGATGGGGCAGGGGTTGCGCCAGTTCTCCGAGGTCCGCGAGCTTTTGCAGGATCCAGTCGTAGAACGGGCGCTGGTCTTCGAATTCCAGCGTGCAGATGCTGTGGGTGATGCCTTCCAGCGCATCCTCGACGGGGTGGGCCCAGGCATACATGGGATAGATGCACCAGGCCTCGCCCGTGCGGTGGTGGCTCGCGTGGCGAATGCGGTACAGCACCGGGTCGCGCAGATTGATGTTGGGCGAAGCCATGTCGATGCGCGCGCGCAGCGCCATGCTGCCGTCCGGATGGCGGCCGGCGCGCATTTCGCGCAGGAGCGCCAGCGACTCGGCCACCGAGCGGTTGCGCCACGGCGAGTCGGTGCCCGGCTCGGTCAGGGTGCCGCGCGTGGCTCGCATTTCGTCGGCCGATTGCTCGTCGACGTAGGCGTGGCCGGCCAGCACCAGGGCCTCGGCGAAACGATAGAGCGTCTCGAAGTAATCGCTGGCAAAGTAGCGGTGTTCGACGCCGTTCTGCGTCCAGTCAAAGCCCAGCCAGCGCACCATGTCGGCGATGGCATGGACGTACTCGTCTTCTTCCTTTTCGGGATTGGTGTCGTCGAACCGCAGGTGACAGACGCCCTGGTAGTCGCGGGCCAGGCCGAAATTCAGGCAGATGCTCTTGGCGTGCCCGATGTGCAGATGGCCGTTGGGCTCGGGCGGAAATCGTGTGCGAATGCGCGCCGGATCGATCTCCCCCGCCTGTCGGACCTCGGCCGGACTGGGGGGCGGTGACCAGTGCCGGTTGCGATACAGCCCCGAGCTCAGGTCATTGTCGATGATGGTGCGCAGGAAATTCGAGGCGGGCGCGGTATCGGTGGTCATACTTCAGAGTCATAATCTAAACTAGCGCACATTATGACGCAAACCGCATGGGTTCTGTCGCTGACCCAGTTTTACCTGAGCCTGGGGTTCGTCCTGTTTTTCCTCGCTCTGGAGCTGGGCCTGACCTGGGTGCTGTTCGGGCTCCGGTTGCGTGCGCACGGCAGCACGGCGGCGCTGCTCGCCTATCGGTTCTGGGTGCGGGTGTTCGCGCTCACGCTGATGCTGGGATTTGGCGCTAGCCTGCCCCTGGTGCTGCAGTTCGGTACCCTGTGGCCGCGCATCATGGATCGCGCCGGCGAGGTCGTGGGCCCGCTGGTGGCCATGACAGTGCTCACGGCCTTCGTCTTCAAATCCTGTTTCCTCGGGGCCATGCTGTACGGGCAGCGCTCGCTGTCGGACTGGGCGCACACCCTGGTCGTGACCATGGTCGCCATCGGGACCTCGTTGACCGCCTACTGGATCGTGACGCTTCTGGCCTGGATGCAATGGCCGGTGGGTACGGCGCTGTCCGAAAACCACTACCAGATCGCGGATTGGCTTGCCCTTGTGGGGGGCGCGGCACCGGTGCTTTTTGGCGTGCTGCTGACGGGCGGGATGGTGCTGGCCGCGACGCTGATGCTGGCGGTGACCGCCGGGCGCACCGATACGCGGCCCAGCGACGAGGGAGACCGCAGCGTGTACGCGATCGGCCTCTGGCTGCTGGTGGCCGCGCTGCTGCTGCAGGTGGCCTTGGCGGTCCAGCTCGGCCGCGAGTTGCTGCCGGTACAGCCGGCACGGCTGGCGGCTGTGATTCCCCAGTGGCATAGCGGGCCACCGGATCGCCTGACGCTGCTGGCGTGGCTGGATGTGGATGCGCTGCGCAACGTCTGGGCGCTGTACGGCCCCCAGGCTTCGGATTGGCTGCCGCCCGTGATGCCGGGTCCGCTGAAGGGGCTGAATGATCTGGCTCCCCTCGGTCCGCCGGTCTGGCTCACCTATGCATCGGCCCGCCTCGCGGCGCTATTGGCGATGCTGCTGGTGGCGGCGGCGCTGTGGAGCCTGTGGCAGGGATCGCGCCAGCGCTACGAGCCGGACGTGCTGACGGCGGGTGGCCGCCTGCGGCTGCGCATCATGATGTGGGCAGCGGTGGCCTTGCAGGCGGTGGGCTGGGGCCATGTGCTGGTAGGCAGCCTGCCCTACGCGGTCTACGGCGCGATCACGCTGCGGGAGGTGGGCACGAGCCAAAACCAGGAAACGCTCTGGGGCGGGCTGGTGCTGCATGTGATCGTCTACACCGTCCTCGCGCTGGGCTTTCTGCAGTTGCTGCGGCACACCACGCGGTTTGGCGTGGTGCCAGTGGCCCGCTACAGGGGGCGCGCATGATCGAATCCCTGGCCGCGGTACTGGGACTTGGCGCGCAGGACCCCGCTTTCTGGATGCCGCTCGCGCTGATGGCGGTGTTTTTCGCCACTGTGGTGGCGGGCGTGGTGCTCGACGGTTTCGACATCGGTGTGGGCTGCGTGTCGCTGGTGGCGCCGCGCGCGCTGCGGCCCCGTATGCTGTCGCTGCTTGCGCCGTGGCGGGATGCGAATGAATTCTGGCTGTTCCTGGCCGTCGGACTGTTCGCCGGGGCATTCCCTTACGCCTGGTCCCAGACACTGGGACGCCTGTATGTCCCGCTGTCGCTGCTCGCGCTGGGCACGCTGCTGCGCTCGGTGTGCTTCGAGTGGCGGCTGAGGGCCCCCGCGCAGCGGCAGCGGCGCTGGCAACTGGGGTTTGGTGCGGGGTCGGTGCTCACGGCGTTTTCCCATGGGTACCTGCTCGCGCGGGTCAGCGTGGCGTACGAAAGCGGGTCCGCCTACACCGGGTTTGCGCTGCTGATGGGGGCCTGCTCCGTGGCCGGCTACAGTCTGCTGGGGGCGACCTGGCTGATGATGCGCGAGGCGGGCGAACTGCGCATCCGCGCGTTGCACTGGGCGCGCCGCACCTTGCGCTGGAGCGCGGTGGGAGCGGTGGGGGTTGCGGTGGTGCTGGACTTCTCCAATGCGGGCGTCTTCCTCAAGTGGGGCGACGGGGAACACTGGCGTGCCGTGGGCTTCGTCTGGGGGACATTGCTGCTGTGTTTCGTCCTGACGGAAATGACGCTGCAGCGGTTGATGAACCGCAGCTATCGGGCCTCGGCTGTGCCGTTCGTTCTGGTGCTGCTGATCTTTCTGGTGGTGCTGGGCGGACTGGCCTACAGCTTCTTCCCGTATCTGGTGCTGGACGAAGTCACCCTCTGGGACGCGGCCGCCCCCGTGGCCACGCTGCGCCTGGCCTTGTCCGCCACCGTCGTGGCGTTGCCGGTGGCCCTGATCTTCAATCTTTGGGTGTACTGGCGCATGCTGGGTCTGTCGCGTCCGCCGCGTCCCCCCGATTTCCCGGGCTGATCCATGCGTCGTCCTGAAGCCTTGGTGCGTGCGGACGGCATTCCCGCCATGCTGTGCTGGGCTGCTCTGGCCGGCGCAGGCGGGGCGCTGGTCACCATCGCCTTTCATGCCGGCATCCACCTGATCCAGCAGCTCTATGCCGGCCGGTCCGGCTCCATCGTGCAGGTCACGCGGACCCTCGGCTGGGAGGCGCGCCTGGCCGTCCCCGCGCTGGGCGGCCTGGTCGCGGGGTTGCTGCTCCAGGCGGCCCACAAGGTCTCCCATGATCCGCATTCGGGCTACATGGAGGCCGTGGCCATCGGCGATGGCCACATGTCGATCCGCCAGGGGATTCTTCGCTCGTTGTCATCTCTGTTCACGGTCGCCACCGGCGGATCCATCGGGCGCGAGGGCGCCATGGTGCACCTGGCATCGCTGGCAGCGTCCGGTCTGGGGCGATTCCTGCATATCGATACGGCCCGTTTGCGCTTGCTGGTGGCCTGCGGAGCGGCGGCGGGGGTGTCGGCGGCGTATGGCGCACCGATTGCCGGCGCAGTGTTCGTCGGCGAGATCATCCTGGGGTCCATGTCGTTCCAGAATTTCGGTCCCTTGCTGATGGCCGGCACGGTGTCCAGCCTGGTGATGCACCTGACCGGCGAATACGGGGTGCGCTACTCCATGCCCGACCTGCCAGCGGTGTCGGCCGAGATCGTCCTGCCTTGTCTCGCGCTGGGCGTCATCGCGGGGATCGGGGCCGCGCAGTTCCTGCGTTTCGTGCATGGCGTGAAGATCCTGTTTGCGCGCACGAAGTTGCCGCTGTCCTTGCGTCTCGGCCTGGGCGGGCTGCTGCTCGGCGGCGTGCTCACCCAGGTCCCCGAGATGGCGGGCAACGGCAACAGCGTGGTGGTGTCGCTGCTGCACGGATCGTGGGTGTGGCAGACCGTGCTCTGGATGTTGCTGTGCAAGGTGCTGGCCACGGCGCTGACCGCCGGGTCGGGCGCCATCGGTGGCGTCTTCACACCCACGCTGTTCGTGGGGTCGGCGTTGGGCATGTTGTTCGCCCAGGGACTCACGGCCGCCTGGCCGGTGCTGGCCGGCCATGGCACCACGCTGGCGCTGGTGGGCATGGGGGCCTTTCTGGCGGCGGCCACCAGTGCGCCGTTCATGGCCATACTGATGGTGTTCGAAATGACGATGAACTACCAGATGGTGCTGCCGCTCGTGCTCGCCTGCGTGGTGGCGTATTTCGTCTCTCGCAGCTTGGCCCAGGCCGTGATGTACCAGGTGACTTTGCACCACGAAGAGAGCCAGGCGCTGCGCCAGCGGCTGCGGACGGCGCGGCTGGACAGCCTCATGCGGCCGGCGCAGACGGTGATCCACACGGACGCCCCGGTGCGTCGGGCGCAGGAAATGTTTCTGGATTACCCGGTTCGCTATCTGTATGTCACGGATGCCCAGGATGTCTGGCAGGGAGTGATCGCGCAGCAGGATCTCACCCGCATGATGCTGGGTGAGGTCGATGTGCAATCCAAGACATGCGGCGAAGTGCTGCGGCTGGATTTCGTCAAGCCGCTGCACCCCGATCTGAGTCTGGACGAGGCCCAGACCCAGTTCAGCGCCTTTCGCGGGGAGCGGCTGCCGGTCGTCAGCCGCGAGGAACCGCCTCGGCTGCTGGGCGTGGTGTACAAGTCCGAGCTGCTGGAGCGTTATTCCGAATTGAAGCGGGCCGTCGATAGCGAGGACGATTTTGTCCTGTCGCCGAGGCGTCCCCAGCACTGAGTCCGCCAGGCGCTTCCGGTACGGGGGCGCAGGTGTTAGCATACCCCCCATCTACTGGATATCAGCACAGCATTTTCATGGCCATTCAAGCGGATTCCTTGTCGTCTTCTTCCCAGGACACCCGTCTGGTGGCGCCCGACGTGGAGTCGTTCGCCGAGGATTCCATCGAACGGGCCCTGCGTCCGAAGTCGCTGGAGGATTATGTCGGCCAGCCGCGGGTGCGCGAGCAGCTTGGCATCTTCATCGCGGCCGCGCGCCAGCGCGGCGAGGCGCTGGATCACGTGCTGCTCTTTGGCCCGCCGGGCTTGGGCAAGACCACGCTGGCGCACATCGTTGCCCACGAAATGGGCGTGCAACTGCGCCAGACCTCCGGCCCCGTCCTGGAGCGGCCGGGGGATCTGGCCGCCATGCTGACCAACCTGGAACGCAATGACGTCCTGTTCATTGACGAAATCCATCGGCTTTCCCCAGTGGTCGAGGAAATCCTCTATCCCGCCCTGGAAGACTTCCAGATCGATATCCTGATCGGCGAGGGTCCGGCGGCCCGCAGCGTCAAGATCGATCTGCAGCCCTTCACGCTGGTCGGCGCCACCACCCGGGCGGGCATGCTCACCAACCCGCTGCGAGACCGCTTCGGGATCGTGTCGCGACTGGAATTCTATTCGGCCGAGGACCTGACCCACATCGTTCAGCGCAGTGCGGGTCTGCTGGGCGCCGAGACTTCTCCGGAAGGCGCCGCCGAAATTGCCGGCCGTTCGCGCGGGACGCCCCGCATTGCCAATCGTCTGTTGCGCCGCGTGCGCGACTACGCCGAGGTCAAGGCGAGGGGCCGTATCGACGTGGCGACGGCCCGGGCGGCCCTGGCTATGCTGGAAGTCGACCCGCAGGGCTTGGACCTGATGGACCGCAAGCTGCTCGAAGCCATCGTGCACAAGTTCGATGGTGGTCCGGTGGGGGTGGACAGCCTGGCCGCTGCCATCGGCGAGGAGCGCGACACCATCGAGGACGTCATCGAGCCTTACCTGATCCAGAACGGTTATCTGCAGCGCACGTCGCGCGGACGCATGGCCACGCGCCGCTGCTGGCAACATCTGGGGCTCAAGGCGCCGACGGCGGGCGGCGGGCCGGATCTGTTCCCCGAATAACTCTCCATCGGGCGCTGCGCTCAGTCTTCGGAATACCCCAGGATCTTGATCGCGCGGGCCAGCGGCTGCGGGCGGTACGCTTCCCACGGCGAGTTTCCCACGGCCAGCCGGGCGTGGATGTTTTCCAGTGTCCACTCAGCGCTGGACGTCAGCCGCGGCAGCTCTTCCCACGACACCGGCACCGAGATGCCCATGCCCGGCCGGGCGCGGGCCGACCAGGCCGAGACGGTAGTGGCGCCAAAGCCATTGCGCAAATAATCCACGAAAATCTTTCCCACCCGGTTGCGCGGCCCGCTCCTGGCGACGAAGATTCGGGGCATCGTCCGGGCCAGATGCTGGGTGACAGCGCGCGAAAAGCCCTTTACCACGTCCCAGCCGTACTGCTTGCGCAGCGGTACGACCACGTGCATCCCCTTGCCGCCGCTGGTTTTCAGCCAGGCGTCCAACTCCAGTTCCTGCAGCAGCACCCGGACCAGTTCGGTGGCCTGCTGGATGGCGGACCATGTCACGCCTTCTCCCGGATCGATGTCGAACACCATGCGGTCCGGTTTCTGGATGGCGGTCTTCAGCGCGTTCCAGGTATGGAATTCCACCACGCTCATCTGCGCTGCCGACAGGATGCCTTGTGCCGTGGCGATCTCCATCAGCGGGGGGTGGTCCGGATAAAGGCTTTCCGGCAGCAGCCGAACACCCGCCAGCGAAAGCTGTTCGGGGTGCTTCTGGAAGAAGTGCTCTCCATTCACGTCCGTCGGTACGCGAACCAGTGAAACGGGCCTGCCTTTCAGGTGGGGCAGCAGCAGCGGTGCAACCGTCTCATCGTATTGGGCAAGATCCCGCTTGGTCAGCCCGGTTGAAGGATCGATGACACGGTCGGGATGAGTCAGTCTCGACGGCATGGGCGCCTCCGTCAGTGTGGAGCGGATTCTCGCGGCGCGGCGGGACCGCGGCGGGGGGGGCTGATGGCCGGGTACGACGCTGGCCGGCATCGCCGTTTCGCGCACGATGGATCGTGCCGGTTTGTCGCTGCGCAGGCCCACGAACGACGCTTGCCGGATGTGCCCCGATTGGGTCCACGAGCGAAAGGAGACCTCGGCCAGCAAGACGGGCTTCACCCAGAGGGCGTCCGATGGCGCATTTGCGGCGTCGGCGAGCGGGGACCGGGGCACTCGCAGGAGCGCGAGGCGTTCGGACAGATCGCCGAGCCGCCGCTCGTCGAAACCGGTTCCGACTTTGCCGGCATACCGCAGCGGACCCGCTTTTTCGTCATGGACGGCCATCAGCAGGGCGCCCAGGTGCTTGCGTGCGCCGCGCGGCTTCGTATAGCCCACGATCACGAATTCCTGGCGCAGGCTGCATTTGACCTTGAGCCACGTTCTCGTGCGGCGCGACACGTAGGGCGCATCGGCGCGCTTGGCCATGATGCCCTCCAGCCCCAGTCCGCAAGCGATGCGCATCAACTCGCTGGGGACCGCCTGGAACGCCTCGCTGAACCGCACGCGTCCGCTCAGCCGGGAAGCGTGGCCCTCGATCACCTGTCGCAAGGATGCGCGGCGCGTGCTCAGGGGCTCGCCCCGCATGTCGCGCCCGGCCAGAAACGGCGCGTCGAAGACGTAATAGACGATTCCGCCGCCCTGTCCGCCCTCGAACGCGTTCTGCAAGGCCTGGAAACTGGGCGTCCCCTTGTCATCGAGCACGACAATCTCGCCATCCAGCCACGCGGAGGGGAGTTCCAGTGCCTGCAGCGCCTGGATCAACTGCGGCATCTTCGCGCTCCAGTCGTGGCCGTTGCGGGTGAACAGCCGGATGTCGTCGGTATCGATCCGGGTCATGATCCGGTAACCGTCGAATTTTATTTCGTAGATCCAGGCGTCCGGGTCGGCCGGGAGTCCGTCCACGAGGGTGGCCAGTTGCGGCGCCATTTCGCGCGGCGGCGCGGCCGTGCCGGCGGGGGGCGCCGACGGCGCGGGGGATCGGGACTCGTCGTCCTTGATCAACAGCCAGTGGGGTTGCGTCCGGCCGTCCGCGTCGCTCAGGCGTACCAGCGTCCAGTCGCCCTGCAGTTTGGATCCGT
Source organism: Castellaniella sp. (assembly GCA_035572875.1). Classification (GTDB taxonomy): domain Bacteria; phylum Pseudomonadota; class Gammaproteobacteria; order Burkholderiales; family Burkholderiaceae_B; genus Castellaniella. Next base: position 15,297 of record DATNAI010000131.1, read on the forward strand.
GCAGTGTGAACCGCAGTCGTCCGCGTTTCAGACCCTGGAACGGGTCGGTGCGCGGCGTCCAGTTGCCCTTGTCCCAGATGATGACTTTGCCGGCTCCGTATTGTCCGGGAGGGATCTCGCCTTCGAACGTGTTGTACGCAATAGGGTGGTCTTCCACTTGGACCGCCATGCGCTTGATATGGGGATCGTGGCTGGGCTCTTTGGGTACAGCCCAGCTTTTCATCACGCCATCGAGTTCCAGCCGGAAGTCGTAGTGCAGGCGCTTCGCCCAGTGTTTCTGGACCACGAAACTCAGCGCCTGCTGTCGTTCTCCGCCGCCCGGGGGTTCCGGCGTGCGGGTGAAATCGCGCTTTTCGCGATAGCGTTTCAGCGCGCCGCCCTCCGGCGATCGGGCGCGCGCGCTCATGCCTTGCGGGCCACCTTGCGGGTGGCGCCGGAGGGCTTGCGAGCCGGTGGGGCTTCTTTCTTCGGGCGCTGGCCGCCTTTCAGGCTGCGCTTCAGCAGTTCAGTCAGATCGACCACGTTGTCCCCAAAGGCCGGCTTCTCTTCCTGCGGCTCGAATACGGTCTTGGTTTTTCCTGCCTTTACCTTCTTGCGCACGAGCGCCATGATGGCGTCGCTGAATTCATCCCGGAATTCTTCCGGCTTCCACGATGCGGTCATGTCTTCCACCAGCAGCCTGGCCATCTTGCGCTCGCTGGCATTGCGCGAGGTCGCTGAGGCATTGCGCTCCGGCAGCGTCAGGTCGTCCATGGGCTTGATCTCGTCCCCCCATCGCATCAGGTCCAGTATCAGTGCGTCGCCCGCCGCGACGAGCGCGGCCAGATGCTGCCGTGTCTGGATGACGACTTTGGCAATGCCGATTTTGCCGGTGGCCGCCAGCGTGTCGCGCAGCAACGCATAGACGTTCTCGCTCTGTCCTACGGGTTCGATGTAGTAGGGGCGCTCCAGGTATACGAACGACACCTCTTCGGCCTTGACGAAGCGCTCGATGGCTATGGTCCGCGTCGTGCGGGGATAGGCGGCTTCGATTTCTTCCGCCGAGACGATGACGTATTGGCCGTCTTCGACCTGCACGCCCCGGACGATATCCGCACCGTCCACTTCCCGGCCGGTGCGCTTGTTGACCCGCTTGTATCCCACCGGATCCATGCTGCGCCGATCGAGCCAATCGAAATCGATGCCGGTGTCTCTGGAGGCCGTATACAGGGCGACCGGGATATGCACGAGCCCGAACGAGATTGCCCCCTTCCAGATTGTCCGCGTTGCCATCAGCGCCTCGCCGAGCCGATACGATATCGATGGCAGCGGCAAGAATCGTGCCGGGATTGTGGCACGCGTGCGATGACGGCACCGGTCGGGGCGGCCAGGCGCCACGCCGCGGCACGACCCCTAGAGCAGGTCTTCTCCCACTTCGGCCGCAAAGTTCGCCGCCGGACCGCTCCAGCGCAAAGCGCCTGTTTCGAGCAGGTAGATCCGATCGGAATGTTTCAGCGAAAAGGTCAGATTCTGTTCGGCCAGCAGGACGGTCAGTCCGTTTTCATGATGCAACCGGGTCAGCACGGCCGAGATGTCTTCGAGGACCAACGGCGCCAGCCCCAGCGTGGGCTCGTCCAGCATGAGCAGGCGGGGTTGCTGCATGAGTGCCCGACCGATGGTCAACATCTGCTGCTCGCCGCCGCTGAGCGTGTGGGCGCTCTGGCCCGCGCGTTGGCGCAGGATCGGGAACAGGCTGTACACCCATTCGAGCTGCTGATGCCGGGCTGCGGCTTCCAGCGCGTGGCCGCCCAGTTCCAGATTTTCACGCACCGACATGTAGGAGAACAGCTCGCGGGTCTCCGGGCACAGCGCGATGCCTCTTGATGCGATGTCCGAGGGCTTGTGGCCGGACAGGGGATCGCCCCGAAAATGAATATCGCCGGTGTAGCCCACGAATCCCAGGATGCTGTTGAACAGCGTGGTCTTGCCGGCGCCGTTCAGGCCGACGATGGAGACGAACTCCCCTTCATCCACTCGCAGATCGACGTCGCGCAGGGCTTGCGACTTGCCGTAATGCACCGATCCGATAGAGGCCTGCAGCAGCGGGGAGGGCGAAGGACCGGTACGGGGCGCATCCCGTGCCGGCTGGGCCGTGTCCAGCGATCGGCCGAAGTAGACCTCACGGACGCGTTCGTTGCTCGTCGCCTCGGCGGGCGTGCCTTCGAAGATCTTCTGGCCCGCGTGCATGACGGCGATGCGGTCGACCAGCTCGGCCACGGCCTTGACGTTGTGGTCGACCAGCACGATGGCGCAGCCCGCCTCCCGCATCGACACGAACAGCGCCGAAAACTCGCTCGTTTCGCGGGGCGCCAGGCCGGCAAAGGGCTCGTCGAGCAGCAGCACCCGCGGGCTGGAAGCCAGCGCCTTGGCCACCTCCAGCCGGCGCAGGTCGGCAAAGGGCAGGGACTCCGGGCGCTGGTACAGGACGTGATCGAGTCCGACGCGGTGGGCGACTGCCAGCGCCTGTTCGCGGGCGTCCGGTCCAATGCGCCATTGCAGGAGCGAATCGGGGAGCAGCGCGAGCTGAATGTTCTCTAGGACCGTTTGGCGCCGCAGCGGCCGGGAATGCTGGAACACCATGGTCATGCCGGCCTTGGTGATGGCGTGGGCGGGCAGCCTCGAAATATCGCGGCCGCCCAGCCGGATCACGCCGCGGTCGGGCCGGTTGATGCCCATGGTCAGAGTCAGCGTGGTGGACTTGCCGGACCCGTTCGGACCGATCAGGCCCAGGATCTCGCCGCTGTCGACCGAAAAGGCCATGCCGTCCACGGCTTGCAGCCCGCCGAAGTGCTTGGACAGGCCCGAGACTTCCAGGGTGGTCATGCCTTGCGCTCCGTGTGGGAATTGAAGAGGCTGACGAAGCCGCCGGGCGCGAACAGGAGCACAAGCAGCCCCGCGACGGCCACGGCCGCATTGCTCAGTTGCCCGAACGGGCGCAGCAGTTCCCCGGCCACGATGAGAAAGATCGCCCCCAGTACGGAACCGACGATGGAACGGCGCCCGCCCAGGATGGCGGCGATGATGATCTGGACGACCACCGACAGCGCCACGACGGTCCCCGGCGAGGCCGTGCCGAAGTAGAAGACCGTCATGGCGCCCGCCAGCCCCGAGAAAAAGGCGCTGAGCACGAAGGCGAAGATCTTGAACTTGGCGACATTGAATCCCAGCGTCCTCGCCGCGTCCGTATCCTGGCCGATGGCTTGCAGGATGAGCCCCAGGGGCGAATGGACGACGCCCCGCAGGATGAGCGCCGTGACCACCATCAGGCCCCAGGCGTAGTAGAAATTCCCCGAGCTGCTGTCGGTCAGGATGTCGGGAAGTGCGAGCCCGATTTCGCCGCCCGTATAGTTGGCGAAGATCGTGATCAGGTCGCTCAGGATGAGCAGCGCCACCAGTGTGACGAGGCCGAAGTAAGGACCCTTCAGCCGCAACGCCGGCCCCGCCAGCAGCAGACCGCCGGCGATGGCCGCGACGATGCCGATCGGGATGCAGGCCCAGACGGGCCAGTTCAGCAGCGTGTTGCACAGCCCGGCGCCGTACGCGCCCAGGCCGATCAGGAAGGTGGGCCGAAGTTGACCTCGCCCAGATAGCCGAACAGCAGGTCCCAGTTCATGGCGTAGACCGCCACGTAGAAGGCGAACGTCAGCACGCCCAGGTAATAGCCCGTGGCCAGCAGGGGAATGCACGCCAGTGCGGCGAAAAAAAGCAGCGCGAGCGCGGTTTGCCAGGACAGCGGCCGATGACGGGGGGCCGGCACCTGGCGGGGGGCGAAGGGAGAAGCGGGCATGACGGTATCCTGGTGGTTAACGGCGGCCGAACAGACCCTGTGGCCGGATGTACAGAACAAGCACCAGCAGCACCAGTCCCGGCAGTTCGCTGACGGCGGGTGAAATCAGAAACGCCGTGATGGTGCTCAGGAAACCGAGAATGTAGGCGCCGACCAGCGAGCCCAGGATATTGCCCAAGCCGCCCAGCACCACGATGGTGAAGGAGATGGCCGTAAGATTGGTGGCCACCTCGCCGCTCGCGCTGGTGAAGGACGCCAGCAGCACGCCAGCGATGCCCACCACCAGCCCGTACAGTCCCCAGACGACAATGTGGATGCGGCCGATGTCATAACCGACGATGGCCAGGCCCTTGGGGCTCATGGAGGCCGCCAGCATGGCCTTGCCCAGGCGCGTGTGCGAAATGAACAGCCACAGGCCGATCAGGACCAGCCACGCGACCGCGCCGATCAGCAGGCTGTTGAGCGGCACGGTGTTGCCGCCAATCCGCAGGACCCCGTCGATCATGGGCGGCGTGGTGACGGGGGTCGCGCCGAACGTCCATTCGAGGACGCCCTGGATGATGATGGCGACCAGCAGTGTGGCCACGAGCTGGAAGACGTGCTTTTCCTCCGGCGGGATGTGCCGGAATCGTTCCAGCGGCAGGATCACTCCCGCGTACAGCATGTAGGTCGCCACGATGGCCGCCAGGATCCCCGTCAGCGCCGACAGATAGATCCCGAGGCCGGTGTGATGCCCCACATACCACGCCACCATGGCCGCCAGCACGATCAAGGCCCCGTGCGCCAGGTTGAGCACGCCGGAAATACCAAAGATGGCGGCCATCCCGGCCGCTCCCAGCGCGTAGATGGCACCGATGATGAAGCCGCTGATCAGGATTTGAATGAGGAGATCCATGGTCCGGACAAAGAGAATCGGTCCGCCGGTTGCCCGCGGACGGTTCGGCTCCGGCGCGCGGCCGGAGTCGGTGCATGGCGATACCCGTCAGGATTTCGGCGAGGGAACGAAGCTGGGAACCTCGATCTTGCCGGTTGCCAGGCGTTGCGGCCAGACGATCACCTGCTTGCCGTTCTGCCACTGGAAGGCGACGACTGACGCGCCTTTTGCGGGATCTGCATTGGCCATCAGCTCATGCGCGAACGGGCTGTCCAAGCCGTAGAACCGGATGCGCCCCATCACGCCTTCGGTGTCGGTGGTCTCGAGCGCCTTCACGAGCGCGTCGCCCTTGGCCTTGCCCTGGGTCCGCTTCAGCGCATCGGCCAGCGCGTACATGGCTTCATAGGTCGAATACGCGCCGTAGGCCGGCTGGTTGATGTGGAAGCGTTGCTGATAGGCTTTGTAGAACGCGGCCGTGCGGCTGGTGACGGCGGCCCCCGACAGGCCCGCACTGGTCGTGATCAGACCGTTCGTGGCGCCGTTGGTGGCGGACCAGAAGTCGGACGAACTGGCTGCGGCGTTGATCCCGTCGAACAGCGCCGGCACTTGCTGCTGGTGCCATTGCACGACGGGCGGCACGCTGACGTGGGCGACGCCGGCCATGATGATGTTGGCCTTGTCGCTCTTGATCTTGCTGTAGATCGGGGTGAAGTCGGTGGTGCTGGGGGCAAAGCGTGTGTGGTTGACGACCTTGAAGCCTGCCTTGGGCAGGCAGGCTTCGTAGGTTTTGTCCACCGCCTTGGTCCAGTTTGCGTCCTCGCTCAGGATGGCCACGCGGTTGAAGTGGGCCAGTTGCGGATTCTGGGTCAGGGTGTCGTGCCCGATTTCGCAAATCTGCCGCGCCTGGATCTCGGAGTTGAACCAGAAGGAGAAGGTGTACTTGAAGCGGTCCGGCTGGGCGTGCGTGCGGCCCGAGATCTCCGGGGACGCGGTGGCCGTCACCAGCAGCGGCGTTTTCAGGCGCGAGGACCAAGGCATCAGAGCCAGGCCGACTTCGCTTTCGAAAATGCCCACGACTGCGACCGAATGGTCCTGCTGCACGGTCCGCTGGAATGCCTGGGCGGCATTGGTGGCCGATTCCTGCGTGTCGTATTCATGCAGTTCGAGTGGGCGTCCGGCTATCCCGCCTTTTGCATTGATCTCCGCCGCCGCCAGCTCGGCCGAGTTGAAGATCGATTTTCCCAGGATCTGGCTCTTTGGCGCCAGCACACCGACGGCGATCGGCTGAGCCGCCAGCGCCTGCGGTATCGCCAGGACATAGCCGGACACGCCGAGAGCTGCGGCGGTCGCCGCAAGCCAGGGCCGAAGTTTTGGAACGCTCATGAAGTCTCCTTGCCACGTTGAACCGTTTCGAGTTTTGCCGGAAATTCCGGGCGCCTGTTTGGTTCGGTTGCGCGAGCGGTGACCCGCGACGACAGGTGACGTCCAGTGTAGGAGGGCGGCTCTTACGGATGTCTGAAAAGAACGGAAGGTCCTGAGCGATATGGGCCGGCGGCGTTGGATGCCATGCCCCGGCGGCTCGTGTCAGCGCTCGCCGTCCGCAGCCGCCACGCAGGCGATGACGTCCGGGCCGTAGGCCTCGCGCTTGCGCGCTCCCACGCCGTTGATGGTGCCCAGCGCTTCCAGGGTGGAAGGCTGCTGCAAGGCGATGTCGCGCAGGGTCGCGTCGTGAAAGATCACGTACGCCGGGAGGCTGTGCGTTCGTGCCACCTGTGCCCGCCAGGCGCGCAGCCGCTCGAAACGCTGCTGCGCATCGGGCGGGAGCGCCGCGGCCAGGTCAGCGCTGCGCGCGGATCGCCGGCCGGCCTTCGTATGGGTCTTGTGTGCAACCGGCCGCAGCATCAGCGTCCGTTCGCCTTTCAGCACCTCCCGGCTGGCAGGCGTCAGGGCCAGCGTGCCGTAGCCTTCCAGATCGACCGTGAGCAGCCCCAGCGCCAGGGCCTGGCGCAGGATTCCCCGCCAGGCTTCGGCCGAAAGGTCGGCGCCTACGCCAAAGACGGTCAGCGTCTGGTGCTCGTGCTGTTTGACGCGGTCCGTCATCTGGCCGCGCAGAATGTCGATGACGTGCCCGCCACCGAAGCGCTGGCCGCGTTCGCGCCACAGCCGGTAGATCGCGGAGAGCAGCTTCTGGATGGCAATCGTGCCGTCCCAGGTGGCGGGCGGCTCCAGGCAGGTATCGCAATTGCCGCAGGGTTCGACATGCTGTCCGAAATAGGCCAGGAGCTGCTGTCGACGGCAGGTGATGGCCTCACAAAGGGCCAGCATGGCATCGAGCTGCCGGACCTGGCGGCGTTGATGCAGCGCATCGCCTTCGGAGGCGTCTATCATGCGCCGCTGCTGGACGACGTCCTGCAGCCCGTAGGCGAGCCAGGCATCCGCCGGCAGGCCGTCTCGTCCGGCGCGCCCCGTCTCCTGGTAGTAGCCTTCAATGGACTTGGGCAGATCGATGTGCGCGACGAAGCGCACGTCCGGCT
>DATNAI010000132.1:0-2967 GCA_035572875.1 Castellaniella sp.
GTCAGGCCCAGCATGCCGAGCACACCGACCGCGTGGCTGATCTTGCCGCGCGCCGGATCGAGTTTGCGGGGCACCATGTAGCTGGGGCGCGCGATGCCTTCGCCCATCAGACCATACTCGGCCCAGCCATTGGTGTTGAACACGAAATCGCCGGGCGCCAGGCCATCGATCCGGCTTTCCACCACCTGCGACACAGTGCGGGCGTGGCACGGGGTGCCTTCCGGTTCCTCGCCGCGGCGCTTGTAGCCCCACTGATACGGATCGAGGGAGACGTAAATCGTTCGCGTCAGCGCCTGGCCAGGTCCAGGTGCAGGGATCGGCGCCTCCTTGAGCGCGAAGGTGGTCTCATCAGGCCAGGGCGGCGGCGGCCGCTTGGCGAGTGTCCAGTAGCGCGATCTCATATCATCCTCCCGACGCGTTCATGTGCGTTTTGCCGGCCGATCGCGGCGAAGTCCACCAGCGGGCGTTCGAAGCTGATAATCCTGAGCGCCACAGGATGGGCCGGCCGACACTTGCAATCCTCTCCCGCCCTTGGAACCCGGCGCGCCCGCCGAACCCTTGGCGACGTCCAGGATCACCCTAGCCAACTCAATAACCGACGCGCGGGATGCGTGCCGTCGTTTCGAGAAACGCGGGCACCTCGGCAGGATTATCATTTCTTTTACTTAATAATTATCCGCCGCGGCGAGGAGGTCGAAGTCGCCTTCGGCCTCCAGCCCGGCTCCCACCGCGCCATCATACCGGGAGGATGAGGCCACATTCAGGGCTGCAAGCCCAACCTGCTGATGGGCCGCTGCTTATGTCGATGGAATCGGAACGTTCTCAAGACCCGTGCATCCGGTAGGGACAAGCCCGGCCATGGCGGAGAGAACATGCTCGGCTCTGCCGCCAGGCCTGTCATGACGCCTCTGCGGCCACGTCGTGCCGTGACGTGGCCGCAGTGGGTCAATCTCAACGCAGGCTGGTGTCAGTCAGTCAGCCCCGGCCGTTCCGCAGGAACTTGCCAGGCAGGGCCCCCGTCGGTACGCCGTCTTCAAATGTGATTTCACCGTTAACCAAAATCCAGTTGTAGCCCTTGGACTTCTGGACACGCCGCCACTCGCCGCCCGGCAGGTCCTCGGCCACTTCCGAGGGCAGGACTTCGAGCTTCGCGAGGTCGTACACCACGATGTCCGCCGGCGCGTCTTCCCGTATCGCGCCACGGTCCTTGAAGCCACCCACATGAGCCGGCAGATAGCTCAGCTTGTAGTGCGCGTCTTCCAGACTGAGCGTCTTTTCGTCCCGGACCAGCCAGGTCAGCATATCCGTCGGATAGATCCCGGCGGTCAGGAACTTCACGTGGGCGCCGCCGTCCGAGACGCCGGGGACAACGACATTGGACCTCAGAACCTCGGTGGTGAACTGCGCGGCGTCGCGCCCCTGGGTCTCGGCGAAGAATTCCGTGGCCAGATCCTCCTCGACCACCATGTCGAGCAGCGCATCCACCACATGCTTGCCTTGTGCATCGGCGATCTGCTGGACCCTTCGCCCGGCCGAGTTCGCGCCCTTCGGGTCGGGCACCAACGCGATCAGCCGCCCGTCCTTCACGTTCACGACGTACGACTTCAGCCGCAGCCCATCGGCACTGAGGCACTTCCCGCCGTCCTTGTCGTACTCGTAGCCATGATTGGGGCAGACGAACCGGCCACCGTCGATTTCCACTGTGCCACCCTGGTGCGGACACAGTGTAGACAATAACCGGTAGCCGTCCCGCGTGCTGGTGAGGAAGTAGGATGCACCGTTGACATCGACCCGCACTGGCAGTTTGGGAAACGCCGATTCCGCGCCAATGTCGATTTTCACGTTCTTCGTTTGCACGATCAGGCTGCCCACGGAACCGGGAACCACCGTCGTCGGCCGGATCCCGGCGTCCCATTCCTCCTTGAGGCGGCGGCGCATCTCCGGGTCCCGCATCTTGGCCTTGCGTTCCGCCTTGGTGCCCAGGGTCACGTCCCGCCAGGCATCGGTGTCATCGAATAGATTCCAGTCTTCGAAGGTCATCTCGAACCCGCCGCGCCTTGTGGCGCCCTGGCCGTACACCGGCAGGCCCCGCTCCGTGCAGCTTTCCAGCCACTTGATCCGCTCACGGTGCTGTTCCGGATGTACCGCGTTCGGGGCGACAACCTGGTACAGCACGGGCCGTCGCGCCACCGCGGCGACTTTTTCAAAGAAACGTCTGGTTTCTTCCGCCAGTGGACGTCCCTCCTCACCAGTCTCCTGATAAGCCAGTTCAATAAAACCTTCCTCACGATCGGCCAGTATTTTAGCGAAGGTGAGTATTTCGTGTTCCGACAGAAGATCGGTAATCATGGGCGTGCCGTCGTAATCCCGCTGGATGGATTTCACACCCAGGACTTGGGCCGACCAGCCGGCCGCGCCGGCATCCATGGCCTCGTGGATCAGCCGGCACATTTCCTCAAGCTCCGCCTCGGTCGGCCGCCGCTTCTTGGCTTCCTCCCAGCCCATTACCCATGCATAGAGTGGAGTCAGCGGCACGTAGGTCAGGCAATTAACGCCTTTTGGCGTGCGGATCAGACTGGCGATGAAATCGGGAAACGTCACCCAGTCCCACGGCATACCCGCCTTCATCGCGTCATAGGGGATCGCCTCATTGCGGGTCATGCTCAGCATGGCCCGGTCGCGGTCCTCGACCCGTGACGGGGCGAAACCGAAGCCGCAATTGCCCAGCGCCACCGAAGTCACGCCGTGCCAGCCGGACAGGGTGCAATACGGATCCCAGAAGATCTGCGCGTCATAGTGGGTATGCAGATCGACAAACCCTGGTGCCACAATACGGCCGGTGGCATCCAAAATACGCTCGGCTGTCTTGCCTTTCAGGCCGCCGATCTGTGCGACCTTGCCGCCCTTGATGCCGATATCGCTAACATAACGCGGTGTCCGCGTTCCATCAACGATCGTCCCGCCTTT
>DATNAI010000133.1:0-2457 GCA_035572875.1 Castellaniella sp.
CCACGGTGAAACGCGTATTGGTCTTAAAGCATGCCGCTGGATATAATCGCATAGGTAGCAACACTCCTGCATTCCGGCGCTGTGGCCAGAATGAATTTCTCAACTTTCATCGCGTTAGGTCTGCAGGGATTCCCCAGCCAGACGTCGTGATAAAGCTCCTCTAGACCGTTTTATCGCGGCCGCCAAATAAACACCACGAAGACGGAAGCTCTCGAGGGTGCAGCCCGTGAGGAGATGCGGATGCCCTTATCCCCTGAAGAACAAAAGCAGCTTGAGGCCATAGAACACCACCTCAGCCTGGAGGACCCTGATCTTGTGCAGAAACTGCGGACAGGATCCGGGGGCACTACGGTCAAGGTGTCAAATATCTGGGTGCCGCTCATGCTGATGATCGGGGTGATGGTCTTGCCCCTAGGCATCGCTACGCAGTTGGCCATCGTCGCCGTCATCGGATTCATCCTCGCCGCGGCCGGAGCGTATGGTGTCATCAGCAATTCGCCTTTCGGGCAGCCCGAAGCCGGCGCTCTGGATGAAATCCGGGAGCAACAGGAAAGGCGCTGACAACAAACTGACCGGCGCGAGTTGCATAACGACACGGCGCGCATTGATTAAGGAGAAAAGTGTGACACAGAACAAGATTGTCTTCACCGTGAACGTGTTACCTCGGGAGGGCAGCGAACAGCTCTTCCGCAACAGCATCGAAAAGATGGTGGAAAACGGTGTCGGGGGTGCCAGTTTCGCGCCTGTAGAAATCGGCCGCACACAAGCGGTGTTGCAGGGGGAGATCATCGCTGACCTCCGTTTAGTCACCGAACGTGGACTGGCGGAGTATCTGGAAGACACTCTGGCATCGAAGGAGAGCATCCATCTGGACCTCAGTCTGACCTTGGAGCCTGACGGTTCACCCCAGCCTGCCGCCTGCCCGGCGGCCGCCTGAGCGCATCAGGATTTCGGCTGAGGATTAGCCCAGCAGCAGGGCTACGAGCAGGACCGCGGGAAGCGAGAGCATTGAGCTGAGGAAGATGATGTCCCGTACCAGGGTGGACTGCATCCTGAATTGGCTGGCAAACAGGAAGACGTTCTGCGCCGTGGGCAGGGCAGCCATGACCACGACGCCGAGCAGCGGGACGCCGTCCAAGTGGAAGAGGAAATGCCCGATCGCCCACGCGAGCGCCGGCATCAGCATGAGCTTCACGACGCTGCCCAGTGCCACATCCGCGCGTAGGCTCCGCTGGGCCAGTGGCTTCTGCCCGTACAGGCTCATGCCGAACAGCATCAGCAGCAGGGGGATGGAGGCGTTGCCCACCATTTCTATCGGTGTCCAGAGCACCTCCGGAAGGTGCAGCCCGGTCAGCGACATCAGGGCGCCGACGGCGGTGGCAACGGTGACGGGGTTGAGGATGGACCTCACCACGGTGCGCCACAGCGGGGCGGCCGCGGGAGCACCGCCGTCGGAATAATGGGGCTTAACCGCCGCGGCCTTCCGCTGGCACCACGCGAAGATGGACAAGTAGATGGGTGCGATGACCAGCAGTTGGGCCAGCAGCACCGAGACCACCGGGTCTGCGCTGCCTACCGCGTAAAGGGCGATGGGAACACCGATGTTCCCGGCGTTCACGTAGGTGGAGGCCATGGCGCCGCCGGCCGTCTGTGCGGCCGAACGCCGCAGCACGAAGCGGCTGAACAGCGCGTAGCCCGCGCCGGCAACTGTGGCCGTGATCAGGGCGATCGGGGTGTACACGCCGACCACCGATGCCAGGTCCGCGTCCGCGAGCAACACCAGCATCAGCGCCGGATTGGTGATGTAGAAGATCACGGGGGTGAGCCCGCGCTGCATGTCCGGCGCCTTCTGCGGCAAGATGGCGGCGGCGGCGAAGCCCACCGCCACGATCACCAGCACTATGCCGAAGCCAAGCAGCACACCTTCCACGGAACCTCCTGACATCACGGCAATGTCCGGCCGGCCAGAAGCGGCCGACCGGACAGAGCCTCACACGGTAACGGAAAAATCCGCCCGCCCCGCGGTGCGCGGAGCGGGCGGAAGGTCCTAGCGGACCAAGCAGGGGCGCTTGGGATCGAATTCCCAACCCTGCACCAGGTACTGCATGGAGACGGCGTCGTCGCGCGCGCCGAGACCATGCTCCAGGTACAAGGCGTTCGCCTCGGCCAGCCGCTCGCGATCCAGTTCAACACCCAAGCCCGGAGCCTGCGGCACCTTGATCTCGCCGTCGCGGATCAGCAAAGGTTCCTTGGTCAGGCCCTGGCCATCCTGCCAGATCCAGTGCGTGTCGAGCGCGGTGATCTCGCCCGGGGCGGCCGCGCCGACCTGGGTGAACATGGCCAGCGAGATGTCGAAGTGGTTGTTCGAGTGCGATCCCCATGTGAGGCCGAACATCTCGCACAGTTGCGCGACGCGCACCGAGCCCTGCATCGTCCAGAAGTGCGGATCGGCAAGCG
>DATNAI010000134.1:0-16845 GCA_035572875.1 Castellaniella sp.
TGCTTTCGAACCGCTCCATCGCCTACGGCATCGCACACGCCTGCCGCAAACAGGGTGCCGAGATCGCACTCACCTACGTGGGCGAGCGCTTCGAGGAGCGCGTACGCAAGTTTGCAAGCGAACTGGACAGCGACATCGTCATCCCCTGCGACGTATCGGACGATGCCCAGATCGAATCGGCCTTTTCGTCATTGCACGAGCACTGGGACGGACTTGACGGCCTGGTGCATTCCATCGGGTTCGCACCGCGAGACGCACTGGAAGGCGACTTCCTGGATGGCATGACGCGCGAAAACTACCGCATTGCCCACGACATCTCCGCCTACAGTTTCCCCGCCCTCACCAAAGCGGCGCTCCCTCTCCTCGAGGGTCGCAACGGCTCGGTCCTCACACTGACCTATCTGGGCGCGGAGAAGGCTATTCCCAACTACAACATGATGGGCTTGGCCAAGGCTTCCCTGGAAGCCAGCGTGCGCTATCTCGCGCGGTCGCTGGGCCCCAAAGGTCTGCGCGCCAACGGCATTTCCGCAGGCCCCATCAAGACGCTTGCCGCGAGCGGCATCCGCGATTTTTCGAACATGCTGAAGTACGTGGAATCCCAATCGCCGCTGCGGCGAAACGTCACGATCGAGGACGTTGGCAACGCCGCCTCATTTCTGCTCTCGGACTTGGCGGCCGGTGTCACCGGCGAGATCCTGCACGTGGATTGCGGGTTCTCCAACACCGTCCCCGGGATGGAGTGATCTGTCGGGCGCATCATCCCACGCTCCCTCCGCGGTAACGCGTCGGACGCAAAACAGGCAGGGCCTCCGTTGACGCGAGGCCCTGCCTGTCTCCGCCGCCCCAATGTTGTCGCACTCCCGCCCGCACAATACAACACAGGGTTATAGCGGGTTGTTGCGTTGCCGAAGATACGCGAAGGTAGTGCGTCGAAGGCTGCACGTCTTGCGACCGGACACTTTCACGGAGACTGGAATGAACAATGGGGTAAAGATTTTGTATTCGGCCGTGGCACTGGCGCTGTGCGCGGCGGCGGCGCCTTCGTCCGCACTGGAATTGGACCAGATCAAGCAGGCGGGCGAAATCCGGGTGGCCATCAACGAGGGGCTCCCGATGTTCAGTTTCCTGGGTTCCGACCTGCAACCCGACGGGTCTGACATCGCCGCCGCAAAACTGCTGGCCAAAGACCTGGGCGTCAAGCTCAAGCTGGTGTCGGTCTCCACCGCCGCCCGCATCCCGACGATTCAGACCGGCAAGGCCGATGTCACGGTGGCTGCCCTGTCCATCACACCCGAGCGGTCCAAAGTCGTGGACTTTTCCCTTCCGTACTCCATGATCGAAATCACCGTGGCAGCCCCAAAGGACGTCAAGATCGCGGGGTACAAAGACCTGAAGGGCGTCACCATCGGGCTGACGCGCGCCACGGTGAACGATGCCGACATCAGCAAGAACGCGCCGGACGCCAACATCCGGCGCTACGAGGACGACGCGACGCTGGTCACCGCGGCCGTCAGCCATCAGGTCAAGGCCGTGTCGTCCAACCCGGCCATCATGGGCGAAATCAACAAGAAGTTGACGCAGAACCCTTACGAGACCAAGTTCGTCCAACGCGAATTCGAGCTGGGTATCGCCATCCCGAAGAACAATCCGAAGCTGAAAGCCTGGCTGGACCAGTGGGTGAGCACGAACTTGAAGAACGGCAAGCTGAACGACATCTACAAGCACTACCACGACGGTCGTGCCCTGAGCGAGCACGTGCTGAAGGGCGGCAGTGGCGCCTGAATTCCGGGATTCAGACTGAAGAATGCGCGGCACGGCCGCGCATTTTTTGGCGGAACCAACGGAGGGACCAGGCTGGTTACTGGCGGACAAGAGGGGATTCGAACCCCTGATACGCTATGAACGTATACACGCTTTCCAGGCGTGCGCCTTCAACCACTCGGCCACCTGTCCTGCACGCCGTGCCCTAGCGGCACGAACGAAAGTCCGCTATTTTAGCAGATCACCCGCGTCCTGCAATCCAGCCCGCGGCGCCGCGGTGACCCCGCCCACCATGCGTTCGACATAGCGGGCGATCATGTCGACTTCCAGATTCACCGACGTCCCGACCTGCAAATGGCGCAATGTCGTCACCTGCATAGTGTGGGGAATCAGGTTGATGGAAATTTCCGTCCCTTCTTCCTGGTCATCCACGCGATTGACCGTCAGGCTGACGCCATTGACCGTCATGGATCCCTTGTAAGCCAGATATCGGGACAGGTGGGCCGGAACAATGATCCGCAGTTCGATCGATTCGCCCACCGGATCCATGCAGGTTACGCGCCCCACTCCATCCACATGGCCGGAAACCAGATGCCCGTCCAGACTGTCACCCATACGCAGCGCATGTTCCAGGTTGACGTCGCCCGGTCGGTCCAGACCACAGGTACGGTCCAGACTCTCGCGCGAAACGTCCACGTCGAATCCCTGATCGCGGAGCTCCACCACCGTCATGCAGGCTCCCTGGATGGCGATCGAGTCACCCAATCGTGTGCGATCCAGCGGCAGCCCGCCGGACGCGATCTGCAGGCGCACACCCGCGTCGGGTTCATCGCCCAACGGCGTGACCTCGATGATGCGGCCCACAGCCGCGACAATTCCTGTGAACATGGTGGTCCCACCAAAAACAGCGATTCAGGCCGACCGCGAATCGGGCAGGCCACAAGCCATCCGAAGCGCCTGCCAGTGGCCCGGATGGCGCATGCGCAGCCTCACATCGCGCCCCAACTGTACTGCATCCAGAAACTCATAGGTCGGCGCCGACGACAAATCGGGCACGGGATCGGGCAACGCGGCAAGGCCCTGTCCGTCCCCCAGGATCTTCGGCGCGACATAGCCGATCCACTCGTCCACCAGGTCCGCCGCCACCAATGCACCGTGCAGACGCGCACCGGCCTCGACGTGCACCTCGTTGATCTCGTGCTGGCCCAGCCAGCGCATCAGCGCCGGCAGCGACAGTGCTCCCCTGGCATCGGCGGGAAGCACAATCACACGCACGTTGCGCGCAGCCAGCCGGGCGGTCTTCGCGGCGTCGGCCCGCGCAGTGAACACCCAGACCGGGTCGCCGTTGATGAGGCGCGCCTGTTCACCCAACATGAATTGCGTATCGAGCACCGCGCGAATGGGCTGGCGATCGGTCTCGATCGCGCGCACGTCCAACAGCGGATCATCCGCGAGCACAGTGCCGATGCCTGTGAGCACGAGACAGGCGCGCGCGCGCCAGCGGTGGCCGTCCGCACGGGCAGCCTCGCCCGTGATCCATTGCGAGCGGCCGTCGGGCAGCGCAGTGCGGCCGTCGAACGACAGAGCCGACTTCAGCCACAGCCAAGGGACGCCGCGCGTCATGCGCGCGCAAAAGCCGGGATTCAAGGCCAGAGAGTCCGACGCGAACAGCCCCACGTCGACACGGACACCCGCGCTCCGCAGGCGGGCAATCCCGCCACCGGCCACCCGGGGATTCGGATCCTGGAGCCCCACCACCACGCGCGATACACCGGCGCGGATCAAGGCATCGGCACACGGGGGCGTGCGCCCCTGGTGGCTACAGGGTTCCAGCGTAACGTAGGCCGTCGCGCCGCGCAGGTCCATGCCCTGTGATGCGGCCTCATGCAAAGCCTGGGCCTCAGCGTGGCGCCCCCCGATTTTCTGCGTGAAACCCTCCGCCAGCCAACGCCCGTCGCGCACCAGCACGCACCCCACCCTGGGGTTGGGATTGCTCAGGAACAGGGCCTGTTCAGCGACCGTCAGTGCCCGCCGCATCCAGCGGCGATCCTCTGGCGAATAGCCCGACGGATCAGTCGGCGGCGTCGTCATGCGCCCGAAACTCTTCGATGGCCCGCACGAATTCGTGGATGTCGCCAAAGCTGCGGTAGACCGAGGCAAAACGCACGTAGGCAACCTGGTCAAGCTGCCGCAACTCGGCCATGACCAGCTCGCCCACGGCATCGGAAGCGATCTCGCGCTGGCCGCTGGTGAGCAGCCGCTCCTGGATCCGCGCCACGGCGGCATCCAGCGCCGTAGCGCTCACCGGCCGCTTGCGCAGGGCCAGCGCCATGCTGGCCCGCAGCTTGAGCGGATCAAAGTCGGCGCGGGTCCCATTGCGCTTGACTACAGCCGGCATCATCAGATCGACTCGCTCGTAGGTCGTGAAACGGCGGTCACAGGCCGAGCAACGGCGGCGGCGCCGAATGGTGTCGCCTTCTTCGGAGACCCGGGAATCGATGACCTGGGTGTCGGGGCAGCTACAGAATGGACACTTCATGGCGTGAAGGGCGCGAGGCGCCCATCCTGGTGGATCAGCGGTACACCGGCAGGCGCCGGGTGAGCTCGTCGACCCGCGCCCGGACCTGGGCGATGTTGCCGGCGTCTTCGGGATTGTCCAGAACGTCGGCGATCAGGTTGCCCGTGAGTTCGGCCTCGGCTTCCTTGAAGCCGCGCGTGGTCATGGCCGGCGTTCCCAGGCGGATGCCGCTGGTGACGAAGGGCTTTTCGGGATCGTGCGGAATGGCATTTTTGTTGACGGTAATGTGGGCCTGTCCGAGTACGGCCTCGGCAGCCTTGCCCGTAATGCCCTTGGCGCGCAGATCGACCAGCATGACGTGGCTTTCGGTGCGCCCCGATACGATGCGCAGACCTCGCTTGACCAGGGTATTGGCCAGCACCTGGGCGTTCTTGGCGACCTGTGCGGCATAACTCTTGAACTCAGGCTGCAGCGCTTCCTTGAAGGCCACGGCCTTGGCCGCAATGACGTGCATGAGGGGCCCGCCCTGGATGCCCGGGAAGATCGCGGAATTGACGAGCTTTTCGAATTCGGACTTCATCAGGATGACGCCGCCGCGCGGCCCGCGCAACGACTTGTGCGTGGTCGTCGTGACGAAATCCGCATGGGGGAAGGGATTCGGATAGACGCCCCCGGCCACCAGGCCGGCATAGTGGGCGATGTCGATCATCAGCAACGCGCCATTGTCATGCGCGATGCGCGCCATGCGCTCGAAATCAATGCGCAACGAATAGGCCGACGCCCCACCCACGATGAGCTTGGGCTTGTGTTCACGCGCCAGGGCCTCGAGCTGGTCATAGTCCAGCACCTCGTTGTCATCCAGACCATACGAAATGAAGCGATAGAGTTTGCCGGAGGCATTGACCGGCGAACCGTGCGTCAGATGCCCGCCCTCGGCCAGGCTCATGCCCAGCACCGTATCGCCCGGCTTGAGCACCGCCATGTAGACCCCTTGATTGGCCTGGGAACCGGAATTGGGCTGGACGTTGGCGGCTTCGGCGTTGAAGATCTGCTTCACACGGTCAATGGCGAGCTGCTCCACCACATCGACGTTCTCGCAACCCCCGTAATAGCGCTTGCCCGGATAACCCTCGGCGTACTTGTTCGTCAGTTGCGTGCCCTGGGCCTGCATCACGGCGGGGCTGGCGTAGTTCTCGGAGGCGATCAGTTCGATGTGCTGTTCCTGGCGAACATTTTCCTTCTGGATGGCGGCCCAGACGTCGGGGTCGGCCTTATCGAGGGTGATGGAGCGGTCAAACATGGAGGATCCTAGAGGGGCATGAAAGGCGGGTTGAACGAAGCATTCTATCGCGATCGCCCCACGCTACAGCACGTGGAGGCGCGGATTTAGGGTATAGGTGCCAGTGATCGAGGCCTGATCCAGCACATGGCCCTGCAAGGCTGCCTGGACTTGTGCCCCCGTAAAGCGTCCCGAGACGTCGAGCTCGGCCACATCCAGCGCGTGCACGGTAAACACGTAGCGGTGAACCAGCGCGTCGTTCCAGGGTGGGCAGGGACCATCGTAGCCAAAATAATCGCCGTTCATGTCGCGGTCGGCGGCAAACCAGCCCGTGTAGTCATTCAGCCCCTGGCGGGTACCGTCCAGGGCGAGCGGCCCGGCCTTGCCGCGCGGCGTGATGCCGTTCGAATAACTGCCCTCGGCCAGCGCGCGCACGTCCGCCGCCACGTCGACCAGCGCCCAATGGTAGAAATCAGCGCGCGGAAGATCCGCAGGAACCTCGCGCCCGATCTGGTTCACGTCGTCGGGCTTGGTGGGTACATCGAGATCCACCGCGAGGACCGCAAAGGAGCGGGTGCCGCCTGGCACATCGGCCCACGCCAGATGGGGGTTGCGGTTTCCGGCCAGGGCCACGTGCAATTGCGGATCAATGCGTGCAAAGGCGTTGCGTTCGGGAATGGTCCCCTGGTCGGGGAAGGAATCGCTATGCAGTTTCATGATCATGGCCCTCCGGAAGTGCCGCCTAGGTCAATGTCACCCGGGCGAATCTGCGTTTGCCGACCTGCATGACATAAGTGCCTGCAGGCAACTTCAGGGATTTGTCCTCGACCCGGTCACCGTCGATGCGCACGCCGCCCTGTTCCACATTGCGTTGTGCCTCGGACGCCGAAGCCGCCAGCCCCGCTTCACGCAGGACCTTCAGGACGCCCATGGGCGCGGCGCCGGCCGTGATCTCCGGCATGTCCTCGGGAAGCTCCCCGTCGCGAAACCGCGCATTGAAGTGCTCCAGTGCGCCCGCGCCGTGCCCGGCCCCATGGAACCGGTCGACGATCTCCAAGGCAAGCATGACCTTCGCGTCGCGCGGGTTGCGCCCCGCCGTGATTTCCGCCTGCAGCGCAGCGATCTCGTCCAGCGTACGAAAGGACAGCAGCTCGAAATAGCGCCACATCAACGTGTCGGAAATCGACATGAGCTTGCCGAACATGGAATCAGGCGATTCGGTGATCCCGATGTAGTTGCCCTTTGATTTGGACATCTTCTCGACACCATCGGTTCCTTCGAGCAACGGCATCGTCAGGATGCACTGAGGCTCCTGACCATATTCCTTTTGCAGTTCGCGCCCCACCAGCAGATTGAACTTCTGATCCGTTCCGCCCAGTTCGAGGTCGGCCTTCAGGGCCACCGAATCGTAGCCCTGCAGCAGCGGGTAGAGGAACTCATGCACCGAAATGGGAATGCCGCCCTTGAACCGGCGAGTAAAGTCGTCGCGCTCCATCATGCGGGCCACGGTATAGCGTGAAGCAAGCTGTATCAGCCCGCGCGGACCCAGCTTGTCGCACCATTCAGAGTTGTAGCGGATCTCGGTGCGCGTCGGATCGAGCACCAGGCTGGCCTGCGCATAATAGGTACTGGCATTGTCGCGAATCTGCTCGGGCGTCAGCGGAGGGCGCGTCGCATTGCGGCCGCTGGGATCGCCGATCTGCGCCGTGAAGTCGCCAATCAGGAAAATCACGGTGTGCCCCAGATCCTGAAGCTGACGCATCTTGTTCAGCACCACGGTGTGGCCGAGATGAATGTCGGGCGCCGTGGGGTCCAGGCCGAGCTTGATGCGAAGGGGGGTGCCGGTGGTCCGGCTGCGGGCCAGTTTGCTGGCAAATTCAGGCGCGACGAGCAATTCATCGCAACCCCGTTGGGCAACGCGCAGATCGTGGGCGATCCGGGGATCCACGGGGTCTGAGGGGGACGACATGATAGATGTTTTTACTAGAAAAATTGAAACACAGCTCGAAAAGGCGTCTACTATGCGCTAGCATAACGTGCCTTTGCAGCTTCTGTACAACACATTCGTCACGGAATCGGACGAGCGGGCCTCATGTTAGCAGAGCCTCTCACCGTTTCGCGCACGCCGCATTCCACCGGATGATCTACCCATGATGCCTGACGCCCAGCAGACACACGCCCACCGTCATATCACTCGCAGTTTGATGTTCGCCGCCGGGGGCTTGTTTCTGACTGCCGCTGCATTGGCCGTGGTGAAGCCCTCGGAGCCGCCGGAACTCGTGTTCCAGGCCCATCAGACACTGGATCTGCCGCCGATGGGGAACTCGGGTATCCGGCCGTCCGAGCCCTACGTGGCCTCCACGCGCATCCGGCGTGGTGACACGGTAGCCGACCTGCTGGACCGGCTGGGCGTCGACGAAGACGGCCTGCTCAAATTCCTGACGCACGACGCGAGTGCTCGCTCCATCTACAAGCTATATCCTGGCCGCACGATCGAGGCGGCCCTCGACAGTCACAACAATCTGGTCTGGCTTCGCTACGCCCATACCCCGGGCACCAACGTCAAGTCCGGGGTGGACTCTTCCTGGCTGGAAGTCCGCCCCGACGGCAAAGGGAGCTTCTCGGCCCATGAACGTACCATGGCGGCGACCCCGGAACTGCGGATCGCAGAAGGCGAAATCTCGAGTTCACTGTTCGGCGCAGCCGACGAGGCCCATCTTCCCGATTCCATCACGCTCGAAATGGTGGACATCCTGGGCAGCCGCATCGACTTCCTGAAAGACATCCGCAAGGGCGATCGCTTCCGCATTCTGTACGACGCCTACATGCACGACGGGGAGGAGGTCGGCACCGGACGCATCCGCGCACTGGAATTCATCAATGGCGGCAAGACCTACAGCGCCGTCTGGTTCGACAATTCTAACGGCATCAGCGGCTATTACGACTTCTCGGGCGCCAGCCTGAAGGGCGCCTTCCTGAAAACCGCCATCAAGTTCACTCGCATCAGTTCACGATTCGGCATGCGCATGCACCCGATCCACAAGAAGTGGGTTGGCCACAAGGGCGTGGACTACGCAGCACCGGCCGGCACCCCCATCCACGCCACAGCGGACGGCACGGTGGCCTTCATCGGCCAGCAAAACGGCTACGGCAACGTCATCATCCTGAAGAACTTCGGCCAATATTCCACACTCTATGCCCACCAGAGCCGCTTCGCGGCCGGGCTGAAGAAGGGCGACCACATTCAACAGGGGCAACTGATCGGCTACGTCGGCCAGACCGGCTGGGCGACGGGACCGCACCTGCACTACGAGTTTCGTATCAATGATCGTCCGGTGGATCCGCTGTCCGTGGATCTGCCCGTCGCGCGGGCGCTGGATCCCGCCGACCACAAGGCCTTCAACATGCTGGTGGCGCGCTACCAGCCCGAGATCAAGATGCTGGCCGAGCTCCAGGACAGCCGCATCCAGATCGCACAGCGCTGACGTCCACGCGCAGTCCGCGGCGACTATCCCCACCAATTCTCCCACGCCCATGCCGGAACTCTATATCGGCCTGATGTCAGGCACCAGCACGGACGGCGTGGACGGCATATTGGCCGACCTCTCCAACCAGCACATCGAGGTGCTGGCGAGCACCAGTCTTCCCCTGCCGGGTTCGCTGCGCAGCGAGCTGCTGGAGCTGAACAGCCCCGGTCCCGATGAACTGGCGCGGGCGGCCCTGGCCGCCAACAGACTGTCCGACTGCTACGCGGAAGCCGTCAACCGCCTGCTGCAGTCGGCGGGGACCGCGGCCGCATCCGTGCGGGCCATCGGCGCCCACGGCCAGACCGTACGCCACGCGCCGCAGTCCGGCTATACCCTGCAGATCAATGCCCCCGCCCGCCTGGCTGAACACACCGGCATCGCCGTGGTGGCGGACTTCCGCAGCCGTGACGTGGCCGCCGGTGGCCAGGGCGCGCCGCTGGTACCCGCATTCCATGCTGCCTGCTTCGGCCACGCGGCTGGCCGCGTGGTCCTGAACCTTGGCGGAATCGCCAACCTGACGATCCTGGAGTCGCCGGTGCGGG
This sequence comes from Castellaniella sp., assembly GCA_035572875.1. Lineage (GTDB taxonomy): Bacteria > Pseudomonadota > Gammaproteobacteria > Burkholderiales > Burkholderiaceae_B > Castellaniella. Next base: position 9,628 of record DATNAI010000134.1, read on the forward strand.
GATTCGATACCGGGCCCGCCAACATGCTGATGGATGCCTGGACGCAGCGCCATCTGGATCAACCGTACGATAAAAATGGGGCCTGGGCTGCGCAGGGCCACAGCAATGCCGCGCTGCTGCGGCGTCTGAGCGGGGAACCATGGCTGGCGCTGCCGCCCCCCAAGTCCACCGGGCGGGATCTGTTCAACCTCGACTGGCTGGATACCCATCTGCGGGCCCTGCCGACGTCGGTCCCGGCCGAGGACGTGCAGGCGACACTGCTCCAGCTATCGGTGAGCACCATCGCGCAGGCTGTCGCTGCCCACGCGGGACAGACCCGCGAGGTCATCGCCTGCGGCGGAGGCGCGCTCAATCCGGTCTTCATGCAGGCGCTCACGCGTGCCCTCCCCTGCTCGCTGACGACGTCCGCCCGCTACGGGGTGCCGGTGCTCGCCGTGGAAGCGCTGGCGTTCGCCTGGCTTGCACAGGCGCACCTGCGCGGAGAGGCTGCCTGCTGGCCCTCTGTGACGGGGGCGCGACATCCCAGCATCGCCGGGTGCGTGTACCCTGCCTAGCCGGCGGGGACGGCGCAGGGCAACCTGGACGCTGTCACGCGGGCAGTTTCCTTCAAGGAGCGAAGGACGAGCCGCAACCGCACGTCGCGTTGGCATTGGGATTGCGGACGACGAACTGGGCGCCCTGCAGCGCCTGCTCGAAATCCACCTCGGCGCCCGCCAGGTAGGGAGCGCTCATGGCGTCGACCAGCGCCACCGCGCCATCACGCTCGATCAGAACGTCGTCGGCTGCCGCAGCCGTCTCCAGCGCAAAGCCATATTGAAGGCCGGAACATCCGCCGCCTTCAACATAGACCCGAAGCTTGAGGTCGGGGTTGCGCTGTTCGTGCATGAGCGCGCGCAGGCGCGTCGCCGCCGCCGCCGTCAGGGTAGGCGAAGCCACCGGCTTCTGGAGGTCGGAGTGGTTCAGCATATTCATTGGCGGTCTCCTGTGGACGCGGCCGCGGCCGCCAGGCTGGTGTCCTGGGAGGCTCGGACGGTACCTCCCTCCAGGACGTCGACACGCACGGACTGGATCGCCAGCCCCGGGACATCCTGCAGGATCCCCGTGGTGCGTTGGTACTGATCAAACGCCAGCGCCAGTGGATCAGGCGCCGCGCTTGCGCTCGTGTCGGCAGAGGGCCGTGGGCCGCTGGGCGGGGAAAGCTCGACCTGCACGGTCTTGCCATCCCGCACGCCCGTCGCCATGAACCGCAACCGCCCCTTGAATGGATCGGCCGAATCCGCCACGCTTCGCGTCAAAAGCACCCGATATTGGAGAAAATCGCCCTTGGGCCGCACGTCGAAAGCACGCACGGCGACGGCGCCGGCCGGCCCCGGGGGCAGCAACTGTTCGTAGAACGACAACTGATCCTGCGTACCGGCGAGCGTCTTCTGGAGTTCGGCTATCTTGTCCTGCAGCGCCTGCTGCGCGCCGTCATTGACGTTTGCCTCGTTATGCCGTGCCCCCAGCGCCGCCTGAGACTGGCCAAGCTGAGCCTGCAGTTCGCTGTTCTGCGCCTGCAGCGCCTGCATGTGTTCGCGGTCGCCCCCGTGCATGCCCACATGCATCACGACGGCCCCGGCGAGAAATGCCAGCGCCAGCGCCAGGAGCCGCGAAAGAGTCCGCACCAGCCAGCGGCTGAACCCTCCACGTCGGTTTTCGTAGGTTGCCATCCTCACCCCCTATGGCAAGATTGCCACCTGCTGCAAGCCGGTGGTTTCAGGGAACCCGAACATAAGGTTCATGTTCTGCACCGCCTGTCCGGCAGCACCCTTGACCAGATTGTCCTGTACCACCAGCACGACCAACGTGTCGCCGTCGGCCGGACGATGCACCGCCAGGCGCAGCATGTTCGAGGCGCGCACGGAGCGCGTCTGGGGCAGGCTACCAGCAGGCATCACGTCCACAAAAGGTTCTTGGGCATAACGCTGTTCGTATACAGCCTGGAAGTCGGTTTCCATGGCCTCGGGCAGGATGCGCAGATACAAAGTCGAGAACATGCCCCGGATCATGGGCACGAGATGCGGTACGAACGTTACCCCCACGGGCACCCCGGCGATGCGGTTCAGGCATTCGGTGATTTCGGGATGATGGCGGTGGCCGGCGACGCCATACGCCGCGAAGTTGTCGGCCGACTCGCAGAACAGCGATCCCACCTGGGCTTTGCGGCCGGCTCCTGACACGCCGGACTTGGAATCGGCAATGACGTGCGCCACGTCCACCAGCGGCCGCCCCGCCTGCAACACGGGCGCCAGCCCCAGCAGCACGGTCGTCGGGTAGCATCCCGGGTTGCCCACGATACGCGCCGTACGGATGCGGTCGCGATCCAGTTCGGGCAGGCCATAGACGGCATCCCGCAGGACGGTGGGACAACTATGCGGCATCTTGTACCACTTCTGGAAGGTGTCCACGTCCTGGAGGCGAAAGTCCGCCGCCAGGTCGATCACCCTCACGCCGTGCTCGAGCAATCCAGGAGCCTGTTCCATGGCCACGCCATGGGGAGTGGCAAAGAACACCACGTCACACTGATCCAGGGCGGCGTCTTCGGGCGTCTGGAAGCGCAGGTCCACATGCCCGCGCAGGTTCGGGAACATCTCGGCCACGGGCAGCCCGGATTCCTTGCGGGAAGTGATGGCATGGAGCTGGACATTTGGGTGCTGCGACAGCAATCGCAGCAATTCGACCCCGGTGTAGCCGGTGCCCCCCACGATGCCGGCCTTGATGGGCGATGCAACGTCCTGCGTCATATCGGAAATCCTGTGTGGGGCGAGGTTGGCCAGGCCACCCCGCCAAAGAATGGAAAGACAGGTTCTATTGTAGTAGGTCGGGAAACAAAAACCCCGGCACAAGGCCGGGGTCGTATGTCGCAGCGGAACTGCCTGCGATCAGCGCTTGCTGAACTGCTTGCGCCGACGGGCCTTGTGGAAGCCGACCTTCTTGCGCTCGACCTCGCGGGCGTCGCGCGTGACAAGCCCCGCCTGCTTCAACGGAGACTTCAGCGTTTCGTCGTAGTCGATGAGGGCGCGCGTGATGCCGTGGCGAACGGCACCAGCCTGGCCGGATTCACCACCGCCACTGACGTTGACGTGGAAATCGAAAGATTCCAGATGGTTCGTTACCGCCAGAGGCTGGCGCACGACCATGCGACCCGTTTCGCGTGCGAAGTATTCGTCCACGGGACGGCCGTTGACGACGATCTTGCCCGTGCCTTTCTTCAGAAATACACGCGCCACCGACGTTTTGCGGCGGCCAGTGCCGTAATTCCAATTACCGATCATGATGGCCTGTCCTCAAATATCCAGCGATTGCGGCTGCTGCGCGGCATGCGGATGTTCCGCGCCAGCGTAGATCTTCAGCTTCCTGGCCATGGCATAGCCCAGCGGACCCTTGGGCAGCATGCCCTTGACGGCCTTTTGCAGGGCACGGCCCGGAAAACGCTGTTGCATTTTCTGGAAGCTGGTTTCGGAAATCCCGCCTGGATAAGTGGAGTGGCGGTAGTAGCGTTTGTCCTGCGCCTTGGCGCCGGAAACAACGAGTTCGGCTGCGTTGATGACGACGATGTAATCGCCGGTATCGACGTGCGGCGTGAATTCGGGTTTGTGCTTGCCACGCAAACGGCGTGCGACTTCGCTGGCCACACGGCCGAGGACCTTGCCCTTGGCGTCGATCACAAACCAGTCACGCTTGACTTCATGCGGCTTGGCCACAAAGGTCTTCATGATGGTGTACCTGATGAATTGATGAAAAGATTCCCGCCCGATCAATCCGGACCGTCTGGGCTTTGTAGGTCGTGACTGAGAAGCCACGGAATCGAGCCCGTACGGATACGGATCCAGAGGGAAATCCGACCATTGTACACGAGTCTGGGTTCTTTAGACGCACCGAGGCCAGGGAGCTGTGGGGAGGCCGCGCTACGGCTGGCGGCCCTCCCGATGGTCGGGCTGCCCGGATCTGCCTCGTCCGAGCGGGCGTCTCCGGCCGGTCTCCCTGCGGTCGTCGTCCGTCGACGAATACCCCCGCTCTCCCTTCGTCAGCATCCGGCGCCAGCCTACCCGCGCGGCCTCCCCACAGCTCCCCGGCCCCTAATCGCAATTCGCAGGACACACCGTCGCGCGGAGGTGATGAGATCTTGCGCGGGTAGGTGAGCGCCGGTGGCTTCCGAAGGGAAGCCGGGGGCATTCGCGGCCCTCCGCCCGACCGAAGGGAGACCGGAGGGCCGCGCCCGGCTGGACGAGGAAGGACCGGGATGAGACCGGACGCAGGAGGGTCCTTGAGGACCGTCCTGCGCCTGTCGAATCGGAGTGGCCTGCAGGCCACGACGTGGGGCCGTAGTCCGACCAACGGGAGGACCGCTCGCCGTAGCGCAAGGTCTCATCACCTCCGCGCGGAGCGAACGGCCGGCCCCCCGAAACGCAGAAGCCCGGGCTACTTCTTCTGGTTCTGACGCGCCAGCGCCGCACCCATATAGTTGTCGAACGAACCCTCGGCCACCCGGAACCACGGCACGATGTTGTCGCGGAACGCCATATAGTTGTCGTGAATCTTCTTGAAGCCGGCGTCCTTCTCGCCGAATTCCTTGTACACGACATCGGACGCCTGGAGCGCCGCATCCATGACCTCGCGCGGGAACGCCCGCAGCGTGGCACCGCCGGCGATCAGGCGACGCAGGGCTTCCGGATTGTGCGCGTCGTAGTCCTCGATCATGCCCGCGCCCGCCGCCCGCGAGGCCACCTCGATGACAGCCTGGTAGGGCTTGGGCAACTCCGCGTAGGCCTTGTCGTTCACATAGAGCGACACCTGGCCCTCGCCTTCCCACCAGCCGGGATAGTAGTAGTATTTCGCGACCTTCTGGAAACCCAGCTTTTCGTCGTCAACCGGCCCCACGAACTCAACGGCGTCCAGCGCGCCCTTCTCCAGCGAAGGATAGATATCGGCCGGCGCAACCTGCTGCGGAACCACCCCCAGGCGAGACAGGACTTCTCCGGCGAAGCCGGCCGTCCGCATCTTCAGGCCCTTCAGGTCTTCCACTGTCTTGATTTCCTTGCGGTACCAGCCGCCCATCTGAGTGCCCGTGTTGCCGAAAGGAAAATTGACGATGTTGCGCGACGCAAACAGCGCGCGCATCAGCTTCATGCCATCGCCCTGGTACATCCAGGCGTTCATCTGGCGCGTGTTCAGGCCAAACGGAACCGCCGTGTCGAAGCAGAACGACGGATCCTTGCCGTAGTAGTAGTACGAAGCGGTTTGCCCGCATTCCACCGTCCGGTTACCGACGGCGTCCATCACGCCGAAACCCGGGACCAGTGCGCCCGCGGGATACAGGCGGATATCGAAGTTGCCGCCGGTCAGCTCCTTGACCATCGCGCAAAAGCGCTGCGCCGTGCCGAACAACGCAAGCTGTGCGGGTCCGAAGGTCGAGGTCATCTTCCAGGCGACCTGAGGACTGGATTGGGCAAGGGCCGGAGTCGCGACAGCCGCCGTACCGGCCACCGCGCCCAACCCGGCCTTTTTCAGAAATGCGCGTCGCTGCATGATCATCGATTCTCCTGGTCTGATTGATCCTTGCTGATTGGAATTGCGGTCGCACCGATATTACACTGCGGCCCCGACCCGATCGGGTCGGCACCGCCCTGAGAATCCCGATGGATGAATGGCGGGCCGAAGCCGGGACACCGGCGCCCAACGGGCATCACTGCCCGGCAATGGCCATCCGTTCGATCAGAATGGATCCCGTGGACTTGGCACCGCGCGCATGGACGTCGGCACCCACCGCCACGATTTCCCGGAACATGTCGGCGAGATTGCCCGCGATGGTAATTTCGTGGACGGGATGGCGGATCACGCCGCCCTGCACCCAATAACCGAATGCGCCGCGCGAGTAGTCGCCCGTCACATAGTTCACGCCCTGACCAATGAGTTCCGTCACCAGCAAGCCGGTGTCCATCTTGCGCAGCATCGCCGACAGATCATCATCCGGGCGCGTCAGTCGCGAACGCAGGTTCAGATTGTGCGAACCACCGGCGTTTCCGGTCGTCGCCATGCCGAGCTTGCGCGCCGTATAGGTGGACAGGAAATAACCCTGCAGGACCCCCTGGCCCACGATGCGGCGGGCCTGCGGGCGCACGCCCTCTGCGTCGAACGGTGAACTGCCCTGCGCCCCCGGGATGTAGGGATTTTCGATCACGTCCAGATGATCCGCCAGCACCGGTTTGCCCAGGGAATCCAGCAGAAAGCTGGCCTTGCGGTACAGCGCGCCGCCGCTGGTCGCCTGCACCAGCGCTCCCAGGAGCCCCACCGCCAACGGCGCCTCGAACAGCACGGGGAACCGGCCGGTACGAACAGGCCGCGCATTCAGCCGGGACAAGGCGCGCTCGGCCGCGTAGCGGCCCACTTCGATCGGCGAAGCCAGATCCTGAGCGCGGCGCGCCGAGCTGTACCAGAAGTCCCGCTGCATGCCGTCGCCGCGTCCGGCAATGGGGGCCACAGACAGACTGTGACGCGAATAGGGATAACCACCCAGGAACCCCCTTGAATTGCCCAGGACGAAGTGGCCTTCCATGGTGTCCACCGACGCGCCTTCAGTGTTGGTGATCCCTGTGCTGGTCGCCAGCGCGGCCCGCTCGGCCTTGATCGCCAGGCGCGCTGCGCCCGCCGCATCGATGGCCCACGGGTGATGCAGATCCAGATCGGGATAATCCAGCGCCAGCAGGTCCGGATCCGGCAGTCCCGCAGCGGGGTCCTCGGCGGTATACCGCGCGATATGCCAGGCCGCGTCCACTGTGCGCTGCAGTGCGTCCGACGAAAAATCCGACGTCGATGCCGAACCGCGCCGCTGCCCGGCGAAAACCGTCACCGCCAGCGATCGGTCGCAGGTCTGTTCAATGGTTTCGATGGTGCACTGGCGAGCGGCTACCGACAGCCCGCGGCTTTCGGAGACTTCGGCGGCGGCGTCCGACGCCCCCGCCTTGCGGGCACGGCCCAGTGCATCGGTGATCAGTTCACGAAACCGCGCCTGCTGCGTGCGGAGGTCCAGAAAATCATCAGATGGGTTGTTCATGCGCGATCCGCAAAATAGAGCCGGTTATGATAGACGTTCACGACCCATTTTATGCCCGAACCCATGGACGACACGCCGCAGGAGCCCTCGGGCCCGATGTATTCCGGTCCCAGCAAATCCCAGGT
>DATNAI010000135.1:0-2294 GCA_035572875.1 Castellaniella sp.
AGCCGATGAAACAGGTCGGCCCGAAACAGGCCATCGGTCACACGCTGTTCCAGCGGCTGGTGCGTCGCAGCGATCACGCGCACGTCCACTTGGACCGGCCGCGTGCCGCCCACCCGGTAGAAACAGCCTTCGGCCAGGACCCGCAACAGGCGCGTCTGCAGTTCTGCCGGCATGTCGCCAATCTCGTCCAGGAACAGAGTGCCGCCTTCCGCCTCCTCGAATCGCCCCCGGCGGGCCTGCACCGCGCCGGTGAAAGCGCCCCGTTCATGACCGAAAAGTTCCGCCTCCAGCAGGTCCCGGGGGATGGCGGCGGCGTTGACGGCGACGAAAGGCCGGGACGCCCGCCGGCTGTGTTGATGCAGCGCGCGGGCAATGAGCTCCTTGCCGGTGCCCGATTCCCCCGTGATGAGCACGGTGGCACTGGAAGCAGACAGGCGGCCAATCGCCCGAAATACCGGTTGCATGGTGGGTGAATGCGACAACACCATGCCGGCTTCCACGCCCGGCTCTTCACTCGCTGGTACGGCCGGGTCGGCCGCCGCCTGTGTCCCGAACTGTGCGGCCCGACTGATCAGGTCCACTGCCGTGCGAATGTCGAACGGCTTGGCCAGATAATCAAAAGCGCCTTGTTCGAACGCGGCCACGGTGGTTTTCAGATCCGTGAAGGCGGTCATCATGATGACCGGCATTCGCGGCAGCCGCTCCCGCACCGCGGTCAGCACGCCCAGGCCATCCAGCCCCGGCATCCGCACGTCGGACACCAGCACCGCCGGAACTTGCGAGATGTCGGACTCGTCCAAGGCCTCCAGCGCCTCCATCAGCGCACTGCTCTCCGCGAAACAGCGCACCGCCCAACCCTCTTTGCCCAGCGCCTTTTCAAGCACCCAGCGCATGCCGGGCTCATCGTCCAGGATCCAGACCGGTCTCATGACGCCCCCAGAGGCAGCAGCAGGCGGAACTCCGTGTGGCCCGGCCGGGAATCGAACTCCAGCAGCCCTCCCATGTGCTGCAAGGACTCTTGCGCGAGGCTCAGCCCCAACCCGGTGCCTGTGGGGCGCCCAGTCACCAGCGGATGAAACAGCTTGTCGCGCAATCCCGGCGGAACCCCGGGACCGTTGTCCGCGACTGCAATCAGGAGGCCCATGCGCGGCTGGCCCCGCATCAGCACGGGTTGGTGCAGGATCCGGGTCCGCAGCGTCAGGGTCGGCGATCGCTGGAGCCCGGCTTCCATCAAAGCCTGGGCGCCGTTGCGCGCCACGTTGAGCAACGCCTGCAGCAGGCCGTCCCGATCCAGCCGGACGTCGGGCACGGACGCGTCATAGTCCCGGACCAGGATCAGGTCCTGACCGAACTCCATGCCGACCAGCGCCAGCACGCGCTCACAGACTTCATGGACGTTGAACGTCTGCAGCGTCATGGCTGCGGGGCCTGGCGAGGCCAGTCGGTCGACCAGGTGCGCCAGCCGGTCCGATTCCGCGACGATGACCCGGGTGTACTCCCGCAGGTCTTCCCGCGGCAGTTCCATTTCGAGCAACTGGGCGGCGGCACGCAAACCCGCCAGGGGATTGCGGACCTCGTGGGCCAGGTTACGCAGCGTCTCACGCTGCGCAGCCTGGTCCGAACTCGCCTGCTGCAGATCGTCCAGCCGCCCCGTCTGGTGCACCGGAATCTCAAGCAGCCACGCCCAAGGCAGGCTGTGCAGCGGCGTCTTCAGCGCGCTGGGGATGTCGGCCAGGAGAGGGACAGCCGAACGCCCGACCAACTGCTTGAGGGACGCCCCCAACCGCTCTTCCGCAGCGGCATTCGCGTGCTGGATACAGAACGCGTCGTCCAGCAGCAGAACGGCCGTCTGCAGCAAGTCGAAGCCGGACGTATCCATGGCGCAGGCGCCCTACAGCGTGTAGTACATGTCGAACTCGACCGGGTGAGGCGCCACGCGCAGACGGTCCAGCTCGCGCGCCTTCAACTCCAGGTACGCATCGAGCAGCTCATGGCTGAATACGCCCCCGCGCGTCAGGAACTCACGATCCCGATCCAGGGCTTCCAGCGCCTGATCCAGCGAGGAACACACGGTCGGAATCTTCGCGTCTTCTTCGGGCGGCAGGTCGTAGAGGTTCTTGTCGGCGGGATCGCCCGGGTGAATTTTGTTTTGCACTCCGTCCAGCCCGGCCATCATGAGCGCCGAGAATGCCAGATACGGATTGGCCAGGGGGTCCGGGAAGCGGGTCTCGACGCGGCGCGCCTTGGGGTTGCCGACGTACGGGATACGGATCGATGCGGACCGGTTGCGCGCC
>DATNAI010000136.1:0-2876 GCA_035572875.1 Castellaniella sp.
AAACCGCGCTCGGCCATCCGATCGAAGTCGTTTCCGGTCGCGAGGAAGCGCGCCTGATTTATCTCGGCGTCGCGCACGGTATGCCGCAGTCGCGACAGCGCCGCCTCGTCATCGACATCGGCGGCGGTTCCACCGAATTCATCATCGGCCGGGGAGCCACGCCGCTGGAACTGGCCTCGCTCGAGCTTGGCTGCACCTCGTGGACACGGCGGTTCTTCCCCCAGGGGCGCATCACCGCGGGGCGCCTGCAACAGGCTACGCTCGCGGCGCGCGAGGCCATCGAGACCATCGCCCGCCGCTACCGCAACACCGGGTGGGACGAGGCCTATGGCTCCTCCGGCACGGCCAAAGGCCTGCTCGCCATTCTGACCGAGAACAATCTCAGCCCGCACGACATCACGCTGACAGGGATGGAGCGACTGGCGGAGGCCCTGGCCAAGGCGGGCGAAGCCCGTCTGCAGGACTGGGCCGGACTGAAGGAGGAACGCGCATCAGTGCTCGCCGGCGGCCTGGCCATCATGATGGCGGCCTTTCAGGAACTGGGCATCGAACACATGGATGCCGGAGAGGGCGCCCTGCGCGTCGGCGTATTGCAGGATCTGCTGGGACGCGACTCGCACCGCGACCAGCGTGACGAGACGGTGCGCCAGTTGATGGCGCGCTATCACATCGACGATGAGCAAGCCGGCCAGGTACACGCCACGGCGCTGACGCTATTCGACCAACTGGGGCTGCCGCCGGGGGCGGCGGCCCAGGACCTTCGGCGCACCCTGGGATGGGCGGCCCAGCTGCACGAAGTCGGTCTCGCCATTGCGCGCAGCGACTATCACAAGCACAGCGCCTACATCCTCGAGCACGCGGATCTGCCCGGTTTCTCGCGCGACGATCAGAAGCGCCTGGGATTCCTGGCCCGAGGCCAGCAAGGTCAGTTGAAAAAAGTCAGGCGTTACGGACCCGACCGCCCACACTGGCTGGCACTGTGCTGCCTGAGGTTGGCGGTGCTGCTGCTTCGTCGACGCGAGCCGCTGGCCCTGCAGCCCATCACCCTGCGGGCCCGCGAACAGGCCATCGCCCTGCACATTGCACCGGCGTGGCTCTCGACCCATCCGCTGAGCGAATTCTCGCTGCGCGCGGAAATCGAGATCTGGCGCAGGGCGGGCTTTACGCTGACCTTGAACCAGGGCAGCAGCTAGTGTCACGTTTGGCTAATTCGAATATAAGTGCACAAACTAACCAAACGGGACACTAGCACTCTGATCGGCCAACCGGCATGGAAGCAGAGGACATGCTGCGGCCCCGGAGGTCACTCCATGCCGAAATGTCGCCGGTAGCGGGCGTCCAGCCACTCCAGATCCAGCAGGATGGGAAAATCCGCCGTGTTGAAATCGGGATCCCAGGCCGGTGCGCCACAGATCGTGCAGCCCAGCTTCAGATAGCCCTTGATGAGCGGCGGCAAGCGGACGGGGCGATCGCTGTCCAGCCGCTCCAGCGGATAAGGATGCAGCGGCCGGATGTGCGGCACCATGGGGCGTTGCGCCATGACCGCCTGGGCCGTGCGCCAGACCTCCGAGGCCGTCTCGCCGCCATCCCGCAAACTCACGCTGGCGCAGCCCAGCATATAGCGGTAATGGCCGCGCATCATGATCCGCGCCAGCCCCGACCACAGCAGCATGATCGCCGTGCCGTGACGAAAGCCGGCGTCGATGCAGGACCGGCCGACCTCCACCATTGCGGGGCGGAATGCCGCGAGGGGCTGCAAGTCGAATTCAGCGTCCGAATAATAGCGGCCCGCCTGCACGGCGGCCTCCGGGGTCATGAGTCTATAGGTGCCGACAACCCGGTCTGAGCTCGACTCCCGAACCATGAAATGAAGGCACCAGGGATCGAAGCCGTCCACATCGCGGTCGCCTTCGGCCTCCGGGAAGCGGGCTCCCATGTCCTCTGTGAATACGCGAAAGCGCAGCCGCTGAAGTGCCGAAAGCTCATCCCGGGTGCGCGCCAGGCTGAGTGTCAGCCCGCCCGCTTCGAGGCCCGGCCATTCCAGGTGGCGCGTTGGCTGCAGAGCCAGTCCCCGAGAGAGCATCATCCTTCCTCAAGCATGGTGGCACCGCATCGGCGCCCGATTCGTCCTTGGCGTGCGTTCAGCCCAGTTTGACGGCGACGAGCTGACGCACTCCCTCTTCGGCCAGCATCTCGTCATCGGCCTCGACCATCAGGCGCAGCTTGGGCTCGGTCCCCGAAGCACGAATCAGGACCCGGCCGCGATCCCCCAGGCCATGCCGAACGGTTTCGGCCGCCTGCTGCAGGCCCGCATGGGTGCGCCAGTCCACGCCCGCAGCCAGGGGAACATTCACCATCTTCTGTGCATACATCTTCAGGTCCGCCACCAGCGTCGACAGCGCAGTCTGCCCGGCATGCCGCATGGCCGCGAAGACCTGCAGCGCCGCCACGATCCCGTCGCCCGTCGTATGCCGATCCAGGCACAGCAGATGTCCGGAACTTTCTCCGCCGAAGAGCCAGCCGTGCTCCTGCAGCTTTTCCAGCACATAGCGGTCGCCGACCTGGGCGCGTTCGAAGGCGATCCCCAGTTCGCCCAGACGGCGCTCCAGGCCAAAATTCGTCATGAGGGTGCCAACCACGCCGTGGATGGGCTGCGTGCGCGCTCGGTCCCGTACGATGGCATAGAGCAGCTCGTCGCCGTTGTAAAGGCGCCCGCTGGCGTCCACCATCTGCAGACGGTCCGCGTCACCATCGAGCGCCACGCCATAGTCGGCACCCAGCCGCGTGACCGCCGCCACCAATGCTTCGGGATGCGTGGCGCCCACGTTCTCATTGATGTTGAAGCCGTCCGGCTCACAGCCGATCACCGAGACTTC
>DATNAI010000137.1:0-2180 GCA_035572875.1 Castellaniella sp.
GACTGGCTGTCCTTCTTCATGTTCACCTATTTCACCGACCGCGACGGGAAGTTCCAGCTCAGCGCGCTGTCCGAATCCTGCTTCGACCCGCTCGCGCGGACCACGCGCTTCATGCTGACCGAAGAAGCGCACCACATGTTCGTCGGGGAATCCGGCGTGTCGCGCATCGTGCAGCGCACGGCGGACGCCATGAACGAACTCAAGACCGACGATCCGGACGTCCTGCGCAAGGCGGGGGTCATCGACCTGCCCACGATCCAGCGCTATCTGAACTTCCATTTCAGCGTCACGATCGACCTGTTCGGGGCCGACGAATCCTCCAACGCGGCCATGTATTACAGCTCCGGCCTGAAGGGGCGCTACGAAGAGCACAAGCGCACGGACGACCACCAGCTCAAGAACGATACCTACCGTGTCCTGAAGGTCGTCGATGGCCAGTTGCGCGAGGTCGAGGTCCCCATGCTCAACGCCCTCAACGAGGTTCTGCGTGACGACTTCATCAGGGATTCGGTGGCGGGTGTCGGCCGCTGGAATCGCGTGCTCGAAAAGCGCGGGGTTGCTGCTCGCCTGATCACTCCGCACAAGGCCTTCAATCGCAAGATCGGTTCACTGTCGGAAATCCGGATTTCTCCCGAGGGTCAATTGTTGACGGATGAGCAGTGGAACAGCCACCGCGACGAGTGGCTGCCCACCGAAGCCGACCGCGCTTTCGTGGCTTCGCTCATGGGGCGGGTGACCGAGCCCGGCAAATTCGCGAGCTGGATCGCGCCGCCCGTGATCGGGATCAATCGCCAGCCGGTGGATTTCGAGTACGTTCGGTTCAATTGAATAGCCGGTGGCCCGCTTCGGCGGGCGCTGGCGGATGCATGGAGGTTCGAGATGTCGGAGACCGCACCCATGGAGGTCATGAAGCAGCACCTGATTGACCCTGAAATCTGCATACGGTGCAACTCCTGCGAAGAGGCCTGTCCGATTGACGCCATCACGCATGATTCGAACAATTATGTGGTGAAGCCCGACGTTTGCCTGGCGTGCCAGAAGTGCCTCCCGGTTTGCCCGACGGGAGCCATCGACAATTGGATCCGGGTCCTGGCCCAGGAGACCTATCCGATCGAGGAGCAGCTCGAGTGGATGTCGTTGCCGGCGGAAAAGCCGTTGCCTGAAGGGTATGTCGAGATCCCCACCGGCGGACGCCGCGACGATGCCGCCGAAGTGTCGTCGGAAGAAGCAACCGGTGTGCCGGGCCTCCTTTCGGCGCCGGCCCAGGCCGATGAACCCATCGAAGGCCAGCCTGCGACGGCGTCCGGCTCCAGCGTCCCGCCCTGGAGTGCCGCGCATCCATATGTGAATCTGTATACCCACAAGAACGCCGCCACGGCGATTGTGGCGGGCAATTACCGCATCAGCGCGGACGACGCCGAAAGCGATATTCGGCATATCGTGCTGGATTTCGGCAGCCTGCCGTTTCCTGTGCTGGAGGGCCAGTCGATCGCGGTATTTCCGCCGGGACAGGACGACAACGGCCGACCCTATTATGCGCGCCAGTATTCGATCGCCAGCCCGCGAGATGGCGAACGCCCACGCTACAACAACCTGTCGTTGACCGTGAAGCGTGTCACCGAGGATTACGACGGCAATTCCGTAGCGGGCGTTTGCTCCAATTATTTGTGTGATTTGCAGCGTGGCGATACCGTGCGCGTCATTGGGCCGTTGGGCGATACGTTTTTGATGCCCAACCAGGCCGAGGCCAATCTGCTGATGATCTGTACCGGAACGGGTTCCGCGCCCATGCGGGCGATGACCGAGCGCTGCCGGCGGCTGACCAAGACTAACGAGTTCCACGGCAAGCTGATGCTGTTCTTTGGCGCCCGCACCCAACGGGAGCTGCCGTATTTCGGGCCGCTCATGGGCCTGCCCAAGGGCTTCATCGACATCAACCTGGCATTGTCCCGTGAGCCCGGAATGCCCAAGCGCCACGTCCAGGACCTCATCACCGAGCGGGCGGCCGACGTGTTCGACTTGCTGCAAAAGCCGGAGACCTACATCTACGTGTGCGGGTTGAAAGGCATGGAGTACGGCACGCTGAATGCCATCAAGGGCATCGTGGAAGCCGGTGGTTTGAACTGGCAGGATCTCAGTTCCAGGCTTCGGGATGAAGGCCGGATGCACTTCGAGACTTA
>DATNAI010000138.1:0-8098 GCA_035572875.1 Castellaniella sp.
CGTCGGGGTTCCGAGACCATGCGGGACGGCAGATCCGCGAATCTGCTAAAGTGCTCCCATGACATGGGGTGCTCCCTGCTCTTCCACCAACGGCCACATGGCCGGACAGCGATGACAGTGCGCTGAGAACAGACCCATCGAACCTGATCTGGTTAGCGCTAGCGTAGGAATTGTCATGGCTCTGGATTTGCCTGCTCTGCACGCGCGGCTGCGCGCCGCTGCGCCTCTCATTCAGAACATCACCAACACGGTCGTCCAGCAATTCAGCGCCAACGTGCTGCTGGCCGTTGGCGCCGCACCTGCGATGCTGGACCACGAGGCCGACGCCGGTCAGTTCGCCCGGCTGGCGGACGGCATCCTGATCAATTTAGGCACCGCCACGAGCCACCAGTTGCTCGCGGCCGACGCGGCCGTTCGTGTCGCCCGTCAACTCGGCAAACCCTGGGTGCTGGACCCCGTCAGCGTGGGCGTTATCGATTTTCGGACGACGCGCATCCAGCAAGCGGCCGAATGCCATCCCAGCGTGATCCGCGGCAATGCCTCGGAGATCGCCGCCCTGGCCGGCCAAGGCGCCGGCGGGCGCGGCGTGGACGCGACCGACGAGGTCGACGCGGTACTGGTCGCGGCGATGAGCCTCGCCCAATCCACGGGAGCGGTGGTGGCCGTCTCGGGCGCGCGCGATGCCATCGTCGAAGTCTCCGGCAGTACCGTGCGCCTGGCCCGCGTGGGTGGCGGCCACCCGCTCATGCCGCGCGTCATCGGCACTGGCTGTTCGCTGGGTTCGCTGACGGCGGCCTACCTGGCGGCCCAGCGGGCCGCAGACGGAACCCGGCTGGCCAGCGATTTCGAGGCCACGATCGCCGCGCACGCCCATTTCAAGCTCGCGGGCGAAGCAGCGGGCAAGATCGCCGCGGGTCCCGCCAGTTTTGCCGTGGGCTTCGTGGACGCGCTTTATGCCCTGCAATCCATCGACCTGACGCAAGCCGACGTGCATCTCGAGATCCGCGAGATGCCCGAGACCTGCGGCCTCTAGCACGATGCAGGACCCGATCCAGGCGGCCGACTTCACCTTCTTCTCGACGCTGGCCTCGGCCGGCAACCTGAGTGCGGCCGCACGCGAACTGGGCCTGACGCCGGCTGCCGTGAGCAAGCGGCTGTCCGCGATGGAGCGGCGCCTCGCGATCCCTCTCATCCGGCGGACCACGCGGCGCATGATGCTCACCCCGGAAGGCGAGGTCTACCTGGAACACGCCCGCCGCATCCTGGACGAAATCGACACACTGGGCGAACTGCTGGGCGGCGCGCGCAAACGCCCGACGGGGCTGCTGCGCGTCAATGCCACTCTCGGATTCGGCCGAAGCCATGTCGCGCCCATCATTTCGCAGTTCGTGTCGGCCTACCCCGGGGTTTCAGTGCAGCTCCAGTTGTCCGTGACGCCCCCGCCCCTGACCGACGATGCGTTCGACGTGTGCATCCGCTTCGGGGAGCCACCGGACGCCCGGGTGGTGGCCCGTCTATTGGTGGCCAACCGCCGCCTGCTGTGCGCCTCGCCCGGGTACCTGAAGCGGCACGGGGTGCCGCTCGTCCCCCATGACCTCATCCGCCACAACTGCATCGGAATCCGTCAGGGCGACCAGGCATACGGCGTGTGGCGTCTCTCCAGCGGGCGGGAAGCCACCCGCAAGACCGAGACGGTCCGCATCCACGGAAACCTCGCCACCAACGACGGGGAGATCGCCGTCAAATGGGCGCTGGACGGCCACGGCATCCTGATGCGGGCCGAGTGGGACATCCGGGAATACCTGGCCGACGGCCGCCTGCAAACCGTCTTGCCGAACTACACGACCCCCAACGCGGACATCTACGCGATCTACGCCCAGCGGTACAAGCTGTCCACGCGTGTGCGGACTTTCGTCGATTTCCTGGCGGCCGCGCTGAACCGCCTCGATTGACGCGCCGGCGGCCAGTGTCCCATTCGGTCAATCCTGATGTTTGAATTCGGCGCCTGCGCCACCCATACTGCGTTGCACATCCTCGTGATAGCCCTTGCCATCACTGCGGTTCGCGCCTTGTCTGGATGGCGCATGCATCCGAATTCAAGGACACAAACCGACCGAACGGGACACTAGGCCGCCGCAACCAGATCCGCGATCGCCTGGCCCATGATCTGGGTGCTGGCCTTCCCGCCCAGGTCGGGCGTGCGGGGACCGTGTTCCAGCACCTGTTCGATGGCTGACATCAGCGTATCATGCGCCGCCCGGCACCCCTCATCGGTGCTGCCCAGGAAGTCCAGCATCATGGCAGCCGACCAGATCATCCCCACCGGATTTGCGATGTTCTGACCGTAAATGTCGGGGGCCGACCCATGCACGGGTTCAAACAACGACGGATAGCGCCGTTCGGGATTGAGGTTGGCCGACGGTGCAATGCCGATCGTGCCCGTACAGGCGGGCCCGAGATCCGACAGGATGTCGCCGAAAAGATTGGACGCCACCACTACGTCGAAGCGTTGCGGCTGCAGGACGAACCGGGCACACAATATGTCGATATGGTGCTTGTCCCAGGTCACGCCCGGATATTGGGTCGCCATGGCCGCGAGGCGCTCGTCCCAGTAGGGCATGCTGATCGCAATGCCATTGGATTTCGTGGCTGCGGTAAGGTGCCGCCGCGGACGCTGGGCCGCCAGATCGAACGCGAATTTCAGCACCCGATCGACCCCGTGGCGAGAAAAGACCGACTCCTGGATGACGACCTCACGGTCGGTGCCTTCGTAGATGCGGCCCCCGAGATTCGTGTACTCCCCTTCGGTGTTTTCGCGCACCACCAGGAAATCGATCTCGCCGGGCTTGCGGCCGGCGAGCGGCGCGGGCACTCCGGCCATCTGGCGGACCGGGCGCAGATTGATGTATTGATCGAAGCCGCGGCGAAATTTCAGCAACGATCCCCACAAGGACACGTGGTCGGGCACCACCTCTGGCCAGCCGACTGCCCCGAACAGGATCGCATCGAACCCCCGGAGGCGCTCGAACCAGTCGTCAGGGAGCATCGTCCCGTGCTGCTGCCAGAACTCCGCGCAGGCCCAATCGAAAGGCTCGAACTGCAGCAACAACCCGTACCGCTGGCGCAGGGCTTCCAGAACCCGCAGCGCCTCCGGCATGACTTCACGCCCGATCCCGTCTCCGGGGATGACTGCAATACGATGTGTTTTCACTTCAGGGCCTGCATTTCAGCATAGAGATCGGACTTGCCTTCGAACCCGATTCCGGGGATGTCAGGCATGATGATATGCCCATCGGAGACTTTCACGCCATCGGGAAACCCGCCGTAGGGCTGGAAAAGATCAGGGTACGATTCGTTTCCTCCCAAGCCCAGTCCCGCGGCAATATTGAGCGACATCTGGTGGCCCCCGTGCGGAATGCAGCGGTCCCAGGACCAGCCATGGCTTTTCACCACGTCCAGCGTGCGCAGATACTCGACCAGCCCGTAGCTGAGCGCGCAATCGAATTGGAGGAAATCGCGGTCGGGCCGCATGCCCCCATAGCGCAGAAGATTGTCGGCGTCCTGATGGCTGAACAGGTTCTCGCCCGTTGCCATGGGCCGTTCGTAGAACTGCCCCAGAACGGCCTGCAGCCGATAATCCAGGGGGTCCCCCGGCTCCTCATACCAGAAAAGCGGGTAGTCGCTCAACATGCGCGCGTACGCAATGGCCGACTCGAGATCGAACCGGCCGTTGGCGTCCACCGCCAGCCGCGCCTCGGTGCCGACTTCGTCCAGAACCGCCTCGATGCGCCGACGGTCGTCCTCGATCGGCGCCCCGCCGATTTTCATTTTCACGACGTTGTATCCGCGATCCACATAGCGGCGCATCTCGGCCCGCAAGGCGCCAAGATCCTTGCCGGGATAGTAGTATCCGCCGGCCGCGTAGACGAAAACCTTGGGATTGGGCTGCACGCCGTGACGCTGGGCCAGCAGACGGAACAACGGCTTTCCCGCAATCTTGGCCACCGCGTCCCAGACCGCCATGTCCAGTGTTCCCACCGCCACCGATCGCTCGCCGTGGCCGCCCGGCTTCTCGTTCGACATCAGGGCGCCGGCGACACGCACGGGGTCCAGGTTGTCGCCAGCGTCGTCCATCAGGGAAGCCGGATCGGCTTCCAGCAGGCGTGGGGCGAAGCGCTCCCGGATCAGGCCGCCCTGGCCGTAGCGACCGTTCGAATTGAATCCGTAGCCGATGACGGGCTCACCGTCCCGCACCACATCGGTCACTACCGCCACCAGGCTGGTCGTCATCCGGGAGAAGTCGATGTAGGCGTTACGAATGGGCGAAGCGATCCGCTTGGTCACCTCTCGCACGTCAACAATGCGAATGGCCATGAAAAGTCCTCGAGTCAGACATACAGAAAACCAGGGGGCACACGCTGCTCGCCCGGGCGCCGAAAGTCACTCTTCCACGTACCACGTGTCTTCGGACAGCATGACTTGCTGATGCCCGCAGCCGGCGGGCATCATGGGAAAACAGTTCTGCAGCGGCACCACGGCGACGTCCAGGAAATACGGCCCATCGTGGGCCAGACAAGCGGCCAGCGCGGCGTCCAGGTCACGAGGATGTTCGACACGCGCCGCGCCCCAGCCAAACGCCCGGGCCAGCGCCACGAAGTCCGGCAGCGACGCGTTATAGCTATGGCTGTAACGGCCCTCGTGAATCAGTTCCTGCCACTGGCGCACCATGCCCATGTGGCCGTTGTTGCACAGGATGAGCTTGACGGGCGCACCATGCTGCATGGCGGTCGCCAGTTCCTGGATATTCATCAGCACCGAGGCATCGCCGCTCACACACACCACCGTCTTGTCGGGATGGGCGATCTGCGCACCGATGGCGGCCGGCAGACCATAGCCCATGGTGCCCGCGCCGCCCGACGTCAGCCAGCGCTGAGGCCGATTGACGCGGATGTACTGGGCCGCCCACATCTGGTGCTGTCCCACGTCCGTGGCGACAATGGCATCCTGGCCCGACAGCAGCCGGTCCACGCGCTGCATCAGGTCCTGAGGCAGGATGACTTGATCCGACGGCGTCACCTTCAGGCAGTCGCGTGCCTGCCAGACACCGATGCGCTGCCACCATTCATCCAGGCGGCGGGGATCGAGCGCCTGCGGATCCAGTTCCTTGTGCAGCGCTCGCAGCAAGGGATAGCAGTCGCCCACCAGCGCCACATCGGCGCGCACCACCTTGTCGATGGAGGCCGGATCGATGTCCAGGTGGATCTTTTCCGCAAAGGGGCAGAAATCCGACAGGCGACCGGTGATGCGATCATCGAACCGCGCTCCCACGCACACGATCAGGTCCGCGTGGTGCATGGCGAGATTGGCCTGCAGCGTGCCGTGCATCCCCAACATGCCCAGAAATTGATCGTTGTCGGCCGGATAGGCGCCCAATCCCATCAGAGTCAGCGTGCAAGGCGCGCGCGTGGCCTGCACCAGGCTGCGAAAGGCGTGGCAGGCGTCCAGCCCGGAGTTGATGAGGCCGCCCCCGCCATAGAATACCGGGCGCCGGGCACGGGCAATCAGTGCGGCCGCCCGCTTGAGGTTCGCTTCGGTGACGGGCGACAGCGCCTCGGCGGTGGTCACCGGTTCCGGGGCCGCCGTCCGGCATTCCGCAGGCACCTGCGCCATCTGCAGGTCCTTCGGAAAGTCCAGCAGCACGGGACCCGGCCGACCGCTGCGGGTGAGCCGCAGCGCCTTGGCGGCAAGGCCGGCCACGTCCTCGACGCGCTTGATCTGGGCATTCCACTTCGTGACGGGCCGCGAGATACCCACGGCGTCGCATTCCTGGAACGCGTCCGTCCCGATCGCGCTGGTCGCCACCTGGCCGCTGATGCACAGCACCGGAATGGAGTCGCAGATCGCATCCAGCAGCCCCGTCGTGGTATTGGACATGCCAGGACCGGACGTGACGAACACCACGCCGGTGCGCCCCGTGGTGCGGGCATAGCCCTCGGCCGCGTGCATGGCGGCCTGTTCATGGCGCACCAGAATGTGACGAATGCGCGGTTCGCTGTAGAGCGCATCGTAAAGCGGCAAGACCGCGCCCCCCGGATAGCCGAACACCGTGTCCACTCCCAATGCAATCAACGCGTCCAGCAAAACCTGGGCGCCATTGCGGCCCACAGCCACGGAAGGCGTGGTCGCCGCCGAAAGGGATGCGGAAGGAACGGAAGCATTCACCGGAAAGAACCTCGGATGATCGGAATGTAAACGTGGACAAAAAACGTCACTGCACGCCAGTTTATCAACGATCGGGACCGATCCACGCCTTCCCCTTCACCGGCACCGTCGGGTTGTCCCCGCCCACCCGGGCCCCCGATCGGCGACGACACATGGGCCGGCCGCGTGGCCGCTGGTCCCGGGAATGCCCGAACTGGCAAAAGCAGCATCTGGCTGTAGTATGAAGGGTCTTGTTTCAACCGTGCTCCAACCTCGCCACCCGCAGCACCCATGCCAGAGAACCACGCCGCCGACCCCGCAGGCCTCTACACGCCACCCCCCGATCCCCCCGTTCGCATCCCGCTGCTGTTGGAAGACTGGGTCACCGTGCTCACGATGTCCATTCTGGCCTGCATCACGCTCGCCAACGTCATCGTCCGCTATCTCACGTCCGAGTCTTTTGCCTGGACCGAGGAAATCTCCATTTTTCTCCTGGTTGTCCTCACCATGAGCGCCAGCGGGTCCGCCTTCGTGCGGCGCCTGCACATCCGCATCGAGCTGCTGGCCGACGGAGGCACCCCCGCGCGCCAACGGCGCTTCACGCTCGCGGCCAACGGCGTCTGCCTGTTGTTCTTCATCACTCTGACGGTCCTGTTGGGCCGCATGGCTCTGGACGACTACAACTGGGGGGACACGTCGCCCGCCATCGGCGTACCGACCTGGTGGTATTCGATGTGGCTGCCGGTGCTGTCCACCACGATCTCGCTGCGCCTGATCGGCATGCTGCAGCGCGCATGGAGACTGCATCCATGATTCCCACCTTGCTCTTCACGATGTTCGTGGTCCTGATGGCCATCGGCGCGCCGGTCGGCGTGGCGCTGGGGGCCGCAGGCACAGTGGCCATCGGATTGGCCAACCCGGACACGCACTGGTTCGGGCTCATGGCCGTCGCGCAAAGCTTCTATGCGGGGCTGGCGAAGTATCCCTTGCTGGCGATCCCCATGTTCGT
The DNA here is from genome assembly GCA_035572875.1 of Castellaniella sp. Taxonomy (GTDB): domain Bacteria; phylum Pseudomonadota; class Gammaproteobacteria; order Burkholderiales; family Burkholderiaceae_B; genus Castellaniella. The sequence continues at coordinate 7,211 of DATNAI010000138.1, forward strand.
CCTGGTGGGTTCGATCTTCGACAGGTCCGGCGTCGCCGCACGGCTGGTCCGGCTGGCCCAGTCCATCACCGGCAATGGCCCGGGCATGCTGGCGGTGGTCGCCATCACCGTCGCCATGTTCCTGGGCGGCATCTCCGGTTCGGGACCGGCCTGCGCTGCCGCCGTGGGCGCCATCATGATCGGTGCCATGAACCGGGCGGGCTATCCTCGCGCCTACTCGGCCAGCGTGGTGGCCGCGGGTGCCGCGACCGACATCCTGATTCCGCCCTCCATCGCGATGATCGTGTATTCCATTTTGGTGCCACAGGCCTCCGTCCCGGCCCTGTTCGCGGCCGGCATGATTCCGGGCATCCTCGCGGGCATCGGTCTCATCATTCCAGCCGTATGGCTCGCCCGCCGGCACAACATGGGCGCCGAGGCCCGCAGGGAACCCCGTCCGCCGTTCTGGCGCAGCCTGTACCAGGCGGTCTGGGGGCTGTCGGCACCGGTCATCATCCTGGGCGGCATGCGCATGGGCTATTTCACGCCCACCGAGGCGGCCGTGGTGGCCGTGTTCTACGGTCTGTTCATCGGCATTTTCGTGCACCGCACCATGTCGTGGCGCGATCTGTTTCCGATCCTGCGCGAAGCGGGCGAACTGTCGGCGGTGATCCTGCTGATCGTGACGCTGGCCGGCATCTTCGCCTGGTCGCTGTCCACGCTGAGCATCATCGACCCGCTGACCAACGCCATCGTGCATTCGGGGCTGGGGCCGTATGGCGTGCTCGCGCTGCTGATCCTGCTGCTCATCGTGGCGGGGATGTTCCTGGATGGCATTTCCATCTTCCTGATCTTCGTGCCGCTGATCCAGCCGGTCGCCATGGCGTTCCACTGGGATCTGGTGTGGCT
>DATNAI010000139.1:0-2566 GCA_035572875.1 Castellaniella sp.
CGCCAGCTGCTGAGCCAAAAGCTCATCGAATTTGATGCGCCGCCAGGCCGGATGGTCGTGCCGCGCCAGCGACTCCAGCGAAATATCCGGCGTGGGATGGTGCAGCAGGCGCAAGGACGATGAAAATTCGGCCAGATCGTAGCGTTGGCGAATGGCCGACGGAAGCGTATCCGTCAGATCGACCTCATCAAGGGCCTGTCCAATGGCCTTGCGCAGGCTCGCCTGGGACAACCCCTGCGTGGTCGGATAGATCGGCGTCAACGTATCGGGCAGCGCCCCGTCAGGCTCAGTCACGAGCGGATGGACGAGTTCCAGACCCCGGTATCCGGGACGGACTTCGCCCCGTGCCCGGATCCTGCGCCCCACGGAGATTCTGGATTGCTGGCCCGGGTAGACATGCAGCCAGCGCAAATTCAGACGACCGGTCGCATCCTGCAGCGTGGCCTGAAGCTCGCGGCGGGGCCGGAAGTGGGACTGCGCCTCAACGATCTCGCCCTCGAAGAGCCCCCATTGCCCGGGATGAGCGTCAACCACGGGCGTGACATGCGTCTCGTCGTCGTAGCGCAACGGCAGATGAACCACGAAATCGTCGGGTGTGCGCAACCCGAGGCGTTCAAAGGCCCGCGTGATTGCGCTCGTCCGGGCATGCGCGTCCGATCGAGCGCCTGCTTTGGCAGCCACGGCCCCGTATCCCGCCAGAGATTACAAAGCCAGGATAGCTTCGACCTCGAACTGAGCGCCCTTGGGCAGGCTCGCCACTCCCAGCGTGGAGCGCGCCGGATAGGGTTGAGGAATGATCTCCGACATGATCGCATTGGCGCTCGCGAACTTGCTCAGATCCGTCAGGAAGAGCGTGAGCTTGACGACGTCGTCCAGCGTCCCCCCGGCAGCCTCGACCACCGCCTTCATGTTGGCAAAGGACTGACGGACCTGGCCTTCGAAATTTTCCGACACCAGCTCGCCGGTACCGGGCTCCAGCCCGATCTGCCCCGAAAGAAATACGAGGCGGCCGCCTTGGGCGCCAACGGCCTGCGAATACGGGCCGACGGCTGCCGGTGCGGCATCGGTGTGGATGATTGCCTTGCTCATGATGCGCTTCCCTGAAGAAAGTTGCTCGAACTATCAGAGTTTACCGATCAATAGCAGAAAGTAAAGCCGCGCTACTTGTCGGCGAACGCTCGTTCGTAGACATAATCCCCCGGTTCGCCCACACTGGGTGACACGTGGAAACCGCGGGCATCCAGCAGTTTGCGCAGGTCAACCAGCATGGCGGGACTGCCGCAGATCATGGCGCGATCGAACGCCGCATCGAGGGGCGGCAGTCCGACGTCGCGGAAAACCTGCCCTGTTTCGATCAACGTGGTCAGCCGGCCCTGGTGCTCAAAGGGTTCCCGTGTGACGGTCGGATAGTAAATGAGCTTCTCGCGCACCAGGTCGCCCAGGTATTCATTCTTCGGCAGTTCGTCCCGCAGATAGTCGCCGTAGGCCAGTTCACTGACGAATCGCACCCCGTGCATCAGGACGATGCGGTCGAAGCGCTCGTAGGCCTCCGGGTCCTTGACGATGCTCAGGAACGGAGCCAGGCCGGTGCCGGTGGCAAACAGATAGAGGTGCCTGCCCGGCTTCAGGTCATCCGTGACCAGGGTCCCCACGGGCTTGCGGCTGATGAGGATGGAATCCCCGGGCTGCAAATGCTGCAGGCGCGACGTCAATGGCCCGTTCTGGACCTTGATGCTGAAAAACTCGAGATTGTCCTCGTGATTGGCGCTGGCAATGCTGTAGGCGCGCATGAGCGGCTTTCCGTCGACCTCCAGGCCCAGCATCACGAAGTGGCCATTATGGAAGCGCAGGCCCGGGTCGCGCGTGGTCTTGAAGGAAAACAGCGTGTCGTTCCAGTGTCGGACACTCAGAACTTGTTCGGAAAGGAAGGCAGCCATCACATGAATTCGGCCCGGCGGAGAAAGCCTGGCGGAAAATCGGTCAAACTTGTTATTGTACGCGGTTCAACCACGGTTCACGGTAAAGTCTGCCCGCGATGACGAGGAAACCCCGCGATCGCCGTTGGGGGTCAATCCGGCCCGTCCATGTCGGCTTCGCTGATACCGAGCGTGCGACATTTCCGGGTCAAGGTGTTGCGGCCGATACCCAGACGCGATGCGGCCTCGCCCCGGCGCCCCCGCGATGCCTCCAGCGCGGCCTGGACCAGCACGCGATCGAAGTCGCGCTGGAACGTCTCCATGAGGCCCGGCTCGCCCCGCCGAAGGCGGCTGGCGACTTCGAGGGACAGCGCTTCACGCCAGGGCTCGGCGTCGGGTGCCCGCTCGGGCTGCGCGACCGACGGATCGGCATCGTTCAGCCTGTCGTCGGCGAGCAAGCGCCTCTTCTCTGGAGGAGGCGCCGCTCTTCCCGAGCCCAATTCCGGTGGGAGGTCGTCCGGCTCGACACGCGGGCTCGGCGCCATGACCGTCAGCCATTGGCAGATGTTCTCCAGTTGACGAATGTTGCCGGGGTAGTCGAAGCGCTGCAAGGCCTCCAGGGCGGCAGGTCTCAACTGACGTACCGGAAC
>DATNAI010000140.1:0-7062 GCA_035572875.1 Castellaniella sp.
TTACACTGAAACACTCTTTGCTGAAACTGAAATCCGGAGACGATCCCCATGTCCAATAAGCCTTTGCGTTCTTCTCATATCACGCAAGGTGTGGCGCGTGCGCCAAACCGTTCGATGTACTACGCCCTGGGTTACACCGAGGGGGATTTCGGCAAGCCGATGATCGGTATCGCCAACGGCCAGAGCACGATCACGCCCTGCAACAGCGGCCTGCAGCCGCTGGCCGATGCGGCGGCCGAAGCCGTGAAGACGTCCGGCGGCAATCCCCAGGTGTTTGGCGTACCGACGATTTCCGATGGCATGGCAATGGGGACCGAGGGGATGAAATATTCCCTGGTATCGCGCGAGGTCATTGCGGATTGCGTGGAAACCTGTGTGCAGGGCCAGTGGATGGATGGGGCGCTGGTCATCGGGGGCTGCGACAAGAACATGCCGGGTGGAATGATGGGCATGTTGCGGGCCAACGTGCCGTCCATCTATGTGTATGGGGGCACGATCCTGCCGGGCCAATACTGTGGCCAGGATCTCAATATCGTCAGCGTTTTCGAGGCGGTGGGCGAGCATGCCGCAGGCCGCATGTCTGTGGAAAATCTGCACGAGATCGAGACGCACGCGATTCCCTGCAGCGGTTCCTGTGGCGGCATGTACACGGCCAACACCATGAGCTCGGCTTTCGAGGCCATGGGCATGAGCCTGCCGTATTCCTCGACCATGGCCAATGTGCACCAGGAAAAGATCGATTCGGCGGCCGAATCCGCGCGGGTGCTGCTCAAGGCGGTCGAGCTGGATCTGAAGCCGCGCGACATCGTGACGCGCAAGGCCCTCGAAAACGCCGTCGCGGTCATCATGGCGGTCGGGGGATCGACCAATGCGGTCCTGCACTTCCTGGCGATCGCGCATGCGGCCGGGGTGGAATGGACCATCGACGATTTCGAACGCATGCGACGCAAGGTTCCGGTCATTTGCGACCTGAAGCCCAGCGGCAAGTATCTGGTGGTGGATTTCCACAAGGCCGGCGGGATCCCGCAGGTCATGAAGATCCTGTTGAAGGCCGGGCTGCTGCATGGGGATTGCATCACGATCACCGGGCAGACGATCGCCGAAGTGCTGGCCGATGTGCCGGATGCGCCCAGTCCCGACCAGGACGTGATTCATCCCATCGACCGCCCGCTGTACAAGCAGGGCCACCTGGCGATCCTGAAGGGCAATCTGGCCACGCGTGGCGCGGTGGCCAAGATCACTGGTCTGAAGAACCCGGTGATGACGGGCCCCGCGCGGGTCTTCGAGGATGAGCAGTCCGCCATGGATGCCATCCTGGGCGGCAAGATCCACAAGGGCGATGTGATGGTGCTGCGCTATCTGGGCCCCAAGGGCGGTCCGGGCATGCCCGAGATGCTGGCTCCGACCAGCGCGCTGGTCGGCGAAGGCCTGGGCGACTCGGTCGGCTTGATCACCGATGGCCGCTTTTCGGGTGGCACCTGGGGCATGGTGGTCGGCCACGTCGCGCCGGAGGCGGCGACGGGCGGCACGATCGCGCTGGTGGAAGACGGCGATTCCATCACCATCGATGCGCACCAGCAGTTGCTGCAATTGAACGTGCCCGACGATGTGATTGCGAAGCGGCGGGCAGCCTGGAAGGCGCCGGCGCCGCGTTACACGCGCGGCGTGCAGGCGAAGTTCGCGTTCAATTGCTCGGATGCCAGCACGGGGGCCGTACTGGATCGTTTTGAAGACAGAAGCTGATTGCGCGGTCTCGGCGTCGTCCCGGTCCGGGACGATGGCCGCCCGACTGCGTTCCAGGAGATTTCCTTGCTGAATCCCGAACAACAGGCGCTACAGATGCAGATCCGGCTGGCGCTGGATGTGACCGAGGTCTTTGATGCGCGGATCGAGCTCGCGCGCCGCGTGGATTTCCTGGCCGAGATGCTGCATAGCACCCGGGCTCGCGCCCTGGTGCTGGGCATCAGCGGCGGGGTCGACTCGCTCACAGCGGGCTGCCTGTCTCAGCGTGCCGTAGAGCAGGTGCGCAGCCGGGGTGCCGACGTGCGCTTCGTCGCCATGCGTCTCCCCTACGGATCCCAACTGGACGAGGCGGACGCTCAGGCCTGTCTGCAGGTCATCGGGCCCGACGAACTCCTGACCGTGGACGTGAAGCCGGCGGCGGACGCGATGCTGGCGTCCCTCGAAGCGGCTGGTCACGCCTTTCGCGATGACGCCCACCGGGACTTCCTGCATGGCAACATCAAGGCGCGTCAGCGCATGATTGCGCAATATGCCGTAGCCGGCGCTCGCCATGGCCTGGTGATCGGCACCGATCACGCGGCCGAATCGCTGATGGGTTTCTTCACCAAATTCGGCGATGGCGCGGCGGATGTGACGCCGTTGGCCGGCTTGAACAAGCGGCGGGTGCGCGCGCTGGCTCAGCTCATGGGCGCGCCAGACCCACTGGTTTACAAGGTCCCGACGGCGGACCTTGAACTGCTCAAACCGCTCAAGCCCGACGAAGACGCCTTTGGCGTGACCTACGAGCAGATCGACGACTTCCTCGAGGGCAAGGACGTACCGCCTGAAGTGTTCGATATCATCGTGGAGACGTGGCGGCGCAGCGCCCACAAGCGCGCATTGCCGGTGGCTCCCTGACGTCCTGCCGGCGCCCTGTGGCGATTGCCGGATTGCCGCCGATAGTGCGGTGGGCGCCGGCCTTGGTGTGGGCTGTGCTCCGCTTTCCCTTTACCGTTCGCCCGCTTGGGCCTGTCCATGCACCTGGGCCACGATGTCGAATGACCGCAGCCGTGCGGCGTGATCGTACATATTGCAGGTGACGATGAGTTCGTCAGGCTGCGTCTTGTCCAGAAAGGCCTGCATCTGCGCGGCTACCGTATCGGGACCGCCGATGGCCGTGCATGACAGGATGTGGTCCAACAGTTGCTGTGCGACGGGCGGCAGCGATTCAGCGTAGCCACGCAAGGGGGGCGGCAGCCGGCTGGGCCGCCCGGTGCGCAGATTGATGAATGACTGTTGCCACGACGTGGCCAGGAAGCGGGCTTCGTCGTCCGTATCGGCTGCAAAGACGTTGTAGCCCAGCATGACGTGCGGTTTGTCCAGATGGCGGGACGGCTTGAAGCGCGCCCGATAGAGCGCGATGGCCTCCATCATCTGGGCCGGAGCGAAGTGCGAGGCGAACGCGTAGGGCAGCCCCAGGTAGGCCGCAAGCTGCGCGCCGAACAGGCTGGAACCGAGAATCCACACCGAGACGTCGGCCCCTGCGCACGGTACGGCCGCCACCGGGCCGCAGCCGTCGAAGTAGTCCATGAGTTCCGATACGTCCCGCGGGAAGGCATCCGGGTCCGACGCCAGCGTGCGCCGCAGGGCGCGGGCAGTCGCCTGGTCCGAGCCGGGCGCCCGGCCCAGGCCCAGGTCGATGCGGCCCGGATAAAGCGCGTCCAGCGTGCCGAATTGTTCGGCGATGACCATGGGCGCATGATTGGGCAGCATGATGCCACCCGCCCCCACACGGATGCTGCGGGTTGCGCCTGCCACGTGGCCGATCAGCACAGAAGTGGCGGCGCTGGCGATGCCCGGCATGCCGTGGTGCTCCGCCATCCAGTAGCGCCGGTAGCCCCATCGCTCGGCGTGCTGGGCCAGATCCACCGAGTGGGCGAAAGATTCACGCGCACTGCCGCCTTCGTTGATGGGCGCCAGATCCAGGACGGAAAAGGGAATGGATGCGTTCATGCGGGGGGCAACGGGAGGTTCATGATGGTTTGCTGCATGAGCGCCACGGATTTACGCTCGCCGGCGTTCAGTGCGTAGACGTCGATCTGCACGACGGTGATCGTGCGCCCGCGCCGGACGACGCGGCCCACGGCCTCCAGGGATTCGCCCTGAGCGGGCGCCATGAAGTTGATCTTGAATTCCACCGACAACACGGTCTGATCGTCAGGGGTGAGCGTCATGGCGGAAAAGCCGCCCGCGGTGTCGGCGATGGCCGTCGTAGCGCCCGCGTGAAAGTAGCCCAGGTGTTGGGTGACGCCGGGGGAGTAGGGCAGCACGATGGTGACTTCACCCGGCAAGACCTGCGCCAGTTGGGCGCCAAGCTGCTTCATGAGCCCCGAACGGTCGAAGTCCCGTTGGATGCGGGCGTGGAGAGCATCGGTGGGTGTCGGTTCGGCGGTCGTATTCATGGTCTGCAAGTTCCCTGATTCCCGGAGTGAGCCAATCAACATTCAACCACATTCACGGCCAGCCCGCCGCGCGAAGTCTCCTTGTATTTCGATTTCATGTCCGCACCGGTCTGGCGCATGGTTTCGATGACCGTGTCCAGCGATACATGGTGCTTGCCGTCGCCGTGCAGGGCCAGGCGGGATGCGTTGATGGCCTTGTTGCCGCCCATGGCGTTGCGCTCGATACACGGAATCTGGACGAGGCCGCCCACCGGGTCGCAGGTCAGGCCCAGATTGTGTTCCATGCCGATTTCGGCCGCATTTTCGATCTGGGCGACGCTGCCGCCCAGTACTGCGGTGAGGCCGGCTGCCGCCATGGAACAGGCCACGCCGACCTCGCCCTGGCAGCCGACTTCAGCGCCGGAAATCGATGCATTTTCCTTGTACAGAAAGCCGATGGCCGCCGCCGTCAGCAGGAAGTCCACCACGCCGCCTTCCGACCATCCCGGGACGAAGGTGCGGTAGTAGCGCAGTACCGCCGGCAGCAGGCCCGAGGCGCCATTGGTCGGAGCGGTCACTACGCGGCCGCTGGCGGCGTTTTCCTCGTTCACCGCCATGGCGTACAGGTTGACCCAATCCATGGCGAACATCACGTCGTCCGGGTTGGCGGGAAAGGGCGGCGCCATGCGGTCTGATTTGGCCTTCAGCTCGGCGTAGAGGGCGGGGGCGCGGCGCCGGACCTTCAGGCCGCCCGGCAGCGTAGGATCCGGGATGGTGCCTTGCAGGCCGCAACCGCGATCGATTGCATCGTCCATGACCTGCGCAATGTGCAACACCCCGGCTCGCACCTCGGCCTCGGGCCGCAGGACGGATTCGTTGGCCATCACGAGCCGCGCGATGGTCAGTTTGTGCCGCTGGCAAGCGGCCATCAGCTCCGCACCGGAAGAGAACGGGTAGGGCATGGGATCGTGTTCGGGCACGGTTTCGTCGGTCTCCACGCTGTCCAGCGCGCGGATGAATCCGCCGCCGATCGACAGGTAGCGCTCGTCCAGCACCACGCCGTCCAGCGCGCCGTATGCGATGAAGCGCATCCCGTTCGGATGTTCCGGCATGGGCTTCACGCGGCCGGAGAATACGTGCGCGGGGTTGAAGGCGACGGGATGCTTGCGCCAGATCGTGAGGCGGTGATGGTGTTCCACAGCCGTTATCAGGTCGTCGATCGCGGCAGGATCCACCGTGTCGGGGGCTTCGCCCATCAGACCCAGCATGATGCCCATGTCCGTGCGGTGGCCGGCGCCGGTCTCGGCCAGCGACCCGTAGAGATGGATGGACAGGCGCGTGACCCGGTCCAACAGCCCGCGAGTGTCCAGGTTGCGGGCGAAGTTCCTCGCTGCGCGCATGGGACCTACGGTGTGAGAACTGGATGGACCGATGCCGATCTTGAAGATGTCGAAGACTGAAAGCGCCATGATGCGGTCCTGAGCGAGTGCCGTCCGTTTGCATTCTAGTCAGGTGGCCGGATATTGATTGAATGATTACGACATAGACAGGGATTAAGTCACGCTGAAGACATGTGTCTTGGTTTAAGGAATATCGACGAAGATCATGTACCTGAGGTAGCATTAGAATAAACGCGACTTTCTGTCATGATTAAATGAATAAAAACGACACTGACATGCGGATAGGCTTCATCCTTCTCCCTCAGTTCGCGATGGGGGCATTTGCCGCCTTCGCCGATCTGCTGGGCGTGCTGGCCGCCGAGGACCGATCGCCCGCGCGCTGCGCGTGGGAAGTGGTGGCGGATACGCTGATTCCGGTACGCTCGGCAGGCGGGATCCAGGTGGTCCCGACGGATCTCCTGGGCGATCCCCTGCGATTCGACGAGGTGGTCGTGGTGGGCGGTCCCCTGGCGCCGCCGGATGGCTATTCCCGGGAACTGCTGATCTGGCTGCGCCAGGCGGCCCAAGCTGGGCGCTATCTGGCCGGACTATGCAACGGTGTGTACGCATTGGCGGAGGCGGGCGTGCTCGCCGGACACCGCGTCTGTGTGGCGGGCGCGCAATATCGGGAGTTCGTACAACGATTTCCGTCGTTCGCTCCGGAGCAGATCGTGGTCGATCGCCAATCCGTCTTCGACCGCCGCTGCGTGACATGTGCTGGGGGCCTCGCAGTCATGGACGTAGCCGTGCGGATCGCGGATCGCCATCTCCCAAGCGCAGAGGTGCGCCGCGCCTTGCGTCGGCTTCAACTGGAAACCGTCGAGTCGTCCCAGCAGATCCAGCCGCCGCCCACCGACTTGCCCCCGGGGTGTCCGCCCGCCCTGCAGCGGGCTGCGCTGCTGATCGAGCAGTACGCCGGTCATGCGCTCAGCTTGCCCGTTCTGGCCGACAGGGTGGGGATGTCCCCCCGGCAATTGCAGCGTCTGTTCAACCAGCACCTGCAAATGACGCCGCAGGCCTATGCACGTCATGTTCGATTGCGCCAGGCCGAGTGGATGCTGGCGCATACCGACAAGAGTATCGCCATGATCGCCTCGGACTGCGGCTTTGCCGATGCCGCTCACATGGGCCGTACGTTCCGCAGCGCACATGATGTGGCGCCTGGGCTCTGGCGCCGCCGGGCGGCTGCGGCCAAAAACACCGTATAATGGCGGTCCATTTCCGGGGCGACGATCTGTCGTCCCGACCCTGCCCGGGTGGTGAAATTGGTAGACGCAGGGGACTCAAAATCCCCCGCCGCAAGGCGTGCCGGTTCGATTCCGGCCCCGGGCACCATCGGCAAAGCGGCGATGGCTGACGCTTTCCACACAACGGATGCATTAACGAAAAAAGCTCCCGAAGGAGCTTTTTTCATTTAGATGACGCCGGTCGATCAGTAACCGCGACCACCGCCGTAGCCA
>DATNAI010000141.1:0-5334 GCA_035572875.1 Castellaniella sp.
AAGTCGGGCACCACGCTGGAGTCCTCATTGCTGGAGCAGCATTTCCGAAGCCGGGCGGCGGCGTTCGATGGACCGCAAGCCAGCCGCCGTTTTTGCGCCATTACGGACCCCGGGACCGCTCTGCACCGGCGAGCCCTGGAAGAAGGGTACGCGGCCGTCTTCAGCGCCGACCCTTCCATCGGCGGCCGTTATTCCGTGCTTTCTCCGTTTGGCATGGTGCCCCTCGCCTTGATGGGGCATGATCCGCTGGCGCTCCTGAACGATGCGGAATGGATGAGCCGACGGTGCGGCCCCGGTGGCGGCAGCGAGCCCAACGACGCCCTGTGGCTCGGCACGCTGCTGGGAGAGGCCGCGATCGCGGGTCGAGACAAAATCACGTTGTGCGCCAGCGCCGATCTTGCATCCCTTGGCGAGTGGCTGGAGCAGCTATTGGCCGAGTCCACGGGCAAGGACGGGCGCGCGCTGGTGCCGGTTTGTGGCGAACAGCTCGATCTGATGAGCGAGTACCGCCAGGACCGGGTCTTCGTGCTGCTGCGCGGTCCCCAGGCGGAGTCCGGTCTATGGCTGAAGGAAGGACGCGCATTGGCCCGCGCCGGGCATCCCGTCGTGATCATCGACGTGGCCTCGCCGCGCAGCCTCGGCCAGGAGTTCTACCGGTGGGAATATGCGACCGCCGTGGCCGGCACTCTGCTGGGCGTCCATCCCTTTGACCAGCCGGATGTGGAAGCAACGAAGGTCCGCGCGCGCCAGTTGCTGAAGGCGCCGGACGCACGGTCGCCGGCGGCCGAAGCGCCGGCCGGGAGGGCGAAACGGCGTTACAGCCTGGCGCTGGACATGGGCGGCGATCCCGCAGAGGGGGCCGCGAGTCCCGAGCGGATCATTCGGGCCTGGCTGTCCGACCCGCGGATCAGCTATCACGCAATACTGGGTTATCTTCCCAGGACACGTCAGACCGAATCGTGGCTGCGGCAGTGGCAGCGTCGGCTGCGCCGGCTGGGTGGGGGCGCCGTAGTGGCCGGCTTCGGTCCCCGCTATCTTCACTCCTGTGGCCAGCTGCACAAGGGCGGACCCGCCTGCGGAGCCTATCTGTTTCTCCGGATGAGCAGTCAGGATACGGGAAACACCCGGACGCTGGATGAGCTGTCCCGGTGCCATGCGGCAGAGGCCCGCGCGGATCTGCTGGAGCTTCGATCGCGGGGACGGCCCTGCCTGTCGGTGGAGTTCACCGGGACCTTGACGCAGGGCTTGCGCGATCTCGCGGACCTGCTGCGATCCGCCCTGGAGTCCGCGGCGACTTCAGAGCAGCCGCCGCTGGTGCGCCGTGTCCGTGCGGAGGTGCGGCCGTCGGGATCGCGCGGGCTTATCGGCTGGCGGCGCGGTGATGCCGCCAGGCCAGCCCAGCCTCGGTCGCTGCGAACGCCACCAGCGACAGCATCAGAGGCATGACGAAGTACACCGCGCGGTATGCGAGTACCGCGCCCAGTGTTTCGAAGGGTGGCACCTGTCCGGCCAAAGCGGCGACAAACAGCGCCTCCGTCGTGCCGAGGCCACCCGGTATGCGGGTGACGAGCGCCGCGACGCCGGAATAGAGCAGGATGCCCAGGACGGCGACGTAGGGGACGCGCCCCTGCAGCAGCAAATGGAGCGTCAGGCCCATCAGGGCCCACGAGAGTGCCGCGACGGCCCCTTGAGCCAGCGCCATGCGAAAAGTGGGCAGCTTGAAGAGGATGCCGCTCAACATCCGGCTGGAGCCCGCATGGCGAAGGCAGATCACGCTGTAGCCGGCGGCCGCCAGCAACAGGACTCCCCCGGCGATGCGCAGGGCGCTGGCGCCCTCCGCCGCTGCGGGGGGGAGCGGAACGGAGACGGTGAGGAACAGGATGCCGCCCAGCCAGCAGAATCCGATCCAGTTGGAAAGACCCGAGAATAGCGTGACGCTCGCAGGCACTTCCTTGTCGCAGCCCATGCGCGAGTAGAGGCGCAAGCGGGTTCCCAGGCCCCCGATCAGCACGCCGAGATTGAGGTTCAGCGCGTAGCTCAGCATCGCGATGCCGGTGACCGCGGTGCGAGGCAGTTTATGGCCGGTGTAGCGCTGGCTGAGGAGGTCCAGTGCGGCATAGGCCAGATAACCGCCCGCCGTGACGGCGCTCGCCTCGGCGATGGTGGTCGGAGGGATCGCCAGTAGCGCGAGCCAGACCCGGTGCCATTCGATGTCCCGTGCATACTGGTAGAGAAAGTACGAGACGAGGCCGATGAACGCCACGACGACGATGGTCCGCAGCGTCCGGTTGTGCCAAAGCCTCGCCAGCGCGGATCGGGGGCAATCCATGATCAGGACTCATCCGGACGAATGCGCTCCACCCGGGGCTTGTGCGCCGGAAGGCGTCCAGCCCACGCCGGAAGCCAGCGCAGCACGTGGAACACCACGACGGCTGCCCACATCCGGCGCACCGGCCGCAGCACATCGGCCGAGCGCGTGATTTCATGGCAGTCCCGTGCCAGCAGGCCGGACAGGCTGTCTCGCAGCGCCTGGTTGAGCGAACGATCCCGCGCCAGCAGGTTGGCCTCCAGGTTTAGCGCGAGGCTGAAAGGGTCCAGGTTGCTGGATCCTATGGTCACCCATTCGTCGTCGAAGCAGGCGACCTTGGCATGCAGGGGGCGACGGCGATATTCGTAGATCTGCACTCCGGCCTCCAGGAGGTAGTCGTAGATCATGGACGCGGCGAACTGCGCAATGCGCATGTCGGGTTGGCCCTGCAGGATCAGGCGCACGCGAACGCCCCGGCGCGCGGCCCGCGTGAGGTCGCGGATGAGCCTGTAGCCCGGGAAGAAGTAGGCGTTCGCGATCAGGACGTCTGACTGGCTGGCTCGCAGGCTGGCCCGATAGGCATGTTCGATATCATCCCGGTGGCGGTGGTTGTCACGCACGATGAGCCGGCCGGCGCCCTCTTCGCTGGGAGCCGCCGTCCCGGTGGGGCGGTATCGGGTTCGCGGCCCGGTGCTCGACAACTGCCGCATGGCGGCGCCGATGTGCGCGCAGAGCGGCCCGGTGATCCGCACCGAGTAGTCCTGCTTGGCCTGGGCGCCGTCGTCGGTGAGATGATCGGCGGAATAGTTGATGCCTCCGACAAACGCCACCTGTTCATCGATCACGACCAGTTTTCGGTGCAGCCGGCGAAACAGATGGGTCCGCAGCCCCAGCAGACGAGCATGGGGATCAAAAAGGTGGACGTGCACGCCCGCATTGACCATTTCGTTCAGGAATTCGGTGGCCAATTCACCGCTGCCATAGCCGTCCAGGGTCAATCGCACGGTCAGCCCGCGAGAGGCAGCATCGGCGAGCGTGGCCTGGATGTGCTGCCCGACCCGGTCATCAAAGAGAATGAAGCTTTCCACGAGGACTTCCCGCTTGGCCTCGCGGATGGCCGCTATCACGGCGGGAAAGAATTCATCCCCGTTTTCGAGCAATTCGTAGTGGTTGCCCGCATACCAGTCCGCGCTCATAGCGCGATCTCCGCGCTCAGGGGGACGTGATCGGACAAATGTGCCCAGATGCGCGATGCCTGGGGTTCGGGCCGGGAGCCGCGCACATTTCTCACGTAGATTCGATCGAGTCTCAGGCACGGCCAGAAGGCCGGGAAACTGCGTGCCGGCTTTCCGAACTGGCGGGTGTAGATCTCGCGCGCGCCGCAGCGCGCCAGGATGGCGTCGGCGCGCAGGCTCCAATCATTGAAGTCGCCCGCGATCACCACAGGGTCCTTTGGCGGGAGGTGTTCGCGGATCAGGCTGCAGAGCCGCTGAAGCTGGTAGCGCCGGTGCGATTCGCGCAACCCGAGGTGCACACAGACCAGGTGCAGGGAGACGGCGAGATCGGGAATCCGCAGCGCGCATTCGAGGAGCCCGCGGGGCTCGCGCCCGGAAACGCTGACGTCGTGATTGGTGAACCGGACGATCGGAAAGCGCGAGAGGATGGCGTTGCCATGGTGGCCCGCGGGGTAGGCCGCATTTTGGCCATAGGCATAGTCGCGCCACAGCGTGTCGGCGAGATATTCGTATTGGGATGTGGCCGGCCACCCGGCAATGGCTGAGGCCCGGCCACGGTGTTGGCCCACCACTTCCTGCAGGAAGACGATGTCAGGTGCGGCGACCCGCAGCGCCGACCGTAGGTCCTGCAGCATGAATCGCCGGTTGAAACTGGTGAATCCCTTGTGCGTATTGACGGTCAGTACCCGGATGGCCCGGCCGACTCCGTCGCGGGCGCGCTGCATGCAGCCTCCAGGAGTGTGTCCACAGGAAAGAGAGCAATTCCTGTGCCCGACCTACCTGGGGCCGACGGCGCCTGCCGCTTGTCTCAGTGGGCCCCCTCCTGGGTGCCCTGCGTGGTGTCGGCGGCTGGTGGTGCGGGCGTAGTGCTTTCGCGCGTCGTTTTGTCATCGGGCATCTGGGCCCCCACGCTGGACATGGACGAGTCCTTGGCCGGCTGGGATCGGTAGACCGACGTCGCAATGGCCGCCGCTATGACGAAGATGACCAGGCAGAGAATCAGGATGATGGTGTTTGGCTTCATGAGAGTGCACCTCCTCGCAACTTCACCCTGTGGCGAAATCCGGCTTGTGGCGGCTACGGGTGAGGAATCTTCAGGTTGCAGCAACGGCTGGTTGCAGCAAGTACTTTGCCCGCTCCGTCCCATGCTTCGGGAAGGGCTGCGGGCATGGGGCGTGCTGCGGCGGGGTGCCTCCAGGCCGGGCGCGGGCCGGGGTGGACGCCGTCAACACGCCGCGCCTCCCATCTGCAGGAGTGTCTATGAAATCGCCCCATCTTTTCCTGATTGCCGTTGTGGCCGCCTGCTCTGGCGCTATGACCGGGGCTGTGCAGGCCCAGGGACAGCCCGCGGCGCCCCGAGGCGCCGAAGTAGTGCCGCCCAGTATGAGGACTCCGCATGCCGCCCCGGCGCGGGCCACCCAGGACCGCAAGTTCATGGAGGACGCCGCTCATGCGGGCGCGTTTGAAATCGAGGCGAGCAAACTCGCGCTGCAACGGAAGACGACACTGGATGTCCGGACGTTTGCCCAACGGATGGTGGACGACCACGAGCGGGTAGCCGAGGAGCTTCGGGCGCTTGCCGACCGCCATGGGGTCCGCGTATCGAACGAGCCTTCGGTGCCGCAAAAGGCCAAGCTCAAGATCTTGAAGGAACGCCGCGGCGGATTTGAGCGGGCGTATGTCGACGAAGTCGCCGTCTCCGCCCACGAGGATGCCGTGAAGCTGTTTGAGAAGGCTTCCCATGAGGCGACGGAGCCGGACGTCAAAGCGTTCGCGCAGAAGGTACTGCCG
>DATNAI010000142.1:0-3337 GCA_035572875.1 Castellaniella sp.
GCCCGCCGGTTCGTGAGGCTTATGATCGCCCGCGGGGGCGATCATAAGTCCACACTCACCCCACCTCGCCGCCTGCATGCGGCTCCGATGCCGCTGTGCCCACGGCGTGGCCTGCATGCCCCGCCGGTTCGTGAGGCTTATGATCGCCCGCGGGGGCGATCATAAGTCCACACTCACCCCTGTACATCGGCGCCGGGGACGCGGAGGCGTTGGCCGGTCGCCAGCGACGAGCCCTTCAGGTTGTTGAGCTTGCGCAGGGCGTCTACCGACGTGTTGTAGCGGCGGGCCAGGGAATACAGCGTATCTCCTTGCCGGATGGTGTGCGTCCGGGCAACGGGCTCTCGGCGCGGGTAGGCGCGGGTCGCGCTGCGTTCGCGGGTGGGGCGCGGACTCGCGTCCAGTCCCGGTTTGCCCGGCGGTTGAGGCTGATAGGACACGAATTGCACGCCGGCGGTGGGTGCAGCCTGCCGGGGTACCAGCAGCGCCGTGGTGACTCGGGTCGTGCGGTTGCTCAGGGCATTGGCAGCCCGAAGCTGGTCTACTGTGGTGCCGTGTTGCCGGGCGATGGTGGCCAGCGACTCGCCGCGTTTGGGCTGCACCATCTCCCAGGACGCCAGGTTCCCGTTGTATGCCGCGAGATTGCTGTTGAAGGCCTGGACTTTGTCCAGCGGCAGGTGCAAGGCCGGGTTGTGCTTGCCTAGAATGATCGGACGGTTGAACGAGGGGTTCAGGGCGCGGAAGTCGTCCAGTGGCATCTCCGCCAGGGCGGCCGCTACGGCGATGTCCATGTCGCGCGATTTGTGGACAGTAATGAAATAGGGCGCATTGGTGACTTTGGGCAGGACGATGCCG
The DNA here is from genome assembly GCA_035572875.1 of Castellaniella sp. Taxonomy (GTDB): domain Bacteria; phylum Pseudomonadota; class Gammaproteobacteria; order Burkholderiales; family Burkholderiaceae_B; genus Castellaniella. The sequence goes on from DATNAI010000142.1 coordinate 853, forward strand.
AATTTGTCAGGGCGCGCGATGATGTTTTTGATGGCCTGCAGTTTGGGCACGTAGTTGCGAGTCTCGTCCGGAAGGTCGATCGTCAGGTAGGTCGGCACGATCCCCTGGGATTCAGCCTTGTCCATGGATCGCTTGACCGCGCCTTCGCCCCAGTTGTACGAGGCCAACGCCAGATACCAGTCGCCTTGCAGGTCGTACAGGTATGTCAGGTAATTCAGCGCCGCCTGGGTAGATGCGACCGGATCGCGGCGCTGGTCGCGCCACCAATCCTGCTCCAGATTGTAGTGAAGCCCAGTGCTGGGGACGAACTGCCAGAGCCCGGAAGCCTGGGATCGCGATAACGCGTTGGGGTCGTAGGCGGATTCAACGAAGGGAAGCAGGGCGAGCTCGGTGGGCAGGCCGCGACGGCTCAGTTCGTCGACGATGTAATAGAGGTATTTTCCGGCCCGCTGGCTCATGAGAAGTACGGACTGCGGGTGCGAGGCGTAGTAGTCGGTCCAGTAATCGACCTGCTCGCTATGCAGGTTGGGGATGGCGAAGCCTCGTCGGATGCGGTCCCACATGTCTCGGGGCGGGTGAGTCAGATCGACGGTTCGAGAGGTGTCTTTTGCAATGTAGGCCCTGCCCTGGCTGGCGTCCTGTCGATGAGTGGCGCATCCCGCCAGCACCACCAGAACCAGAGGTAGAAGGAATCGCAGGATTTTCATGGGCGGATCATTTGAAATCGTTTTTCCATTGTCTCAGGCAAGCAAAGACGGCTTGGGGGCTGTCCAGGCGTCGGGCGGCCCGCTGGTCTGCGGCTGCGCGTACATCCGGGTGCCAGGTGCGCAGGAACGGATTGGTCTGCAGTTCCAGATCCAGACGCGACGGCAGCGTCGGCTGGTTCTGTGCGCGCAGCCTGGCAGTTTCCCGAGCCCGCGCCTGCAAGGCCACGTTCTCGGGTTCGACCTGCAAGGCCCAGCGGATGTTGGCGGCAGTGTATTCATGCGCGCAACAGACCAGGGTCCCTGGAGGCAACCGTCCGATTTTACCCAAGGATTCGACCATTTGTGCAGGGGTACCTTCGAACAGGCGCCCGCAACCGGCCGCGAACAGCGTATCGCCGCAAAAAATTACTGGACGTTCCGCACCGATGAGGCCCACATAACCGATGTGGCCCGCCGTGTGGCCGGGGATTTCCAGCACTTGGAATTGCAGGCCGAGACCGGGCAGATTCACGCCATCGCCCTCGGACAGCGGCACGTCGCAGGCCGGGAGATTTTCAGCGCGGGGCCCGTAGACGCGCGCGCCGGTTCGCTGCTGTAATGCCCGCACGCCGCCCGTATGGTCGTTGTGGTGATGGGTGATCAGGATGGCTTCCAGCATCAGGCCGCGCGACAACAGCAATTCGACGGGTCCCGGTTCTCCGGGGTCCACGACCAGCGCGTGGCCATTTTTCTGTACCATCCAGATATAGTTATCCGAGAGCGCGGGAATGGGAATCAGGGTCGCCGGCGCATCGTCGGTCGGTTCAATCAGTTTCATGGCAAAGGAGTCAGGGTGGCACTACAGCGCGCAATGCCGATCGAACTGGCGCAATGGCTGGAAACCCCGATGGGGCAATACGTACGAGCCTGGGAGCAGCGTCAGGTCGATGCCATGGTCACCAATGCATTCGGCTATCATGCCATACAAATCGGTCTGCCGCACTGGGACTTGCTGCAGGCCAATCGGGTGCCTCACAAGGCCTGGGCGCATAGCGCGAGTGCGCCCATGGCGGCGCGGGCGGGGCGCCTGATCTGCGAGCCGGAGCAACTCCCTTTCGACAGTCAGAGCATCGATCTCATGGTGATGCCGCACACGCTGGAATGGTGCGAAGCCCCGCACCAGGTGCTGCGCGAAGTCGAGCGAGCGCTGAGACCTGAAGGCCGCGTGGTGATCACCGGCTTCAATCCATACAGTTTGTGGGGTGTGCGCGAGTCGCTCCCGGGGCTTGGGTTGCGTCTGCCGGTGCCCGTGCCCTCGCAGGTGTCGCCTTCGCGCCTGAAGGACTGGTTCAAGCTGCTATCCTTCGAACTCGATCGGGGGCGCTTCGGTTGTTATGTCCCGCTGTGCGCGACGCAGGCCTGGTTGCAGCGCTGGCATTTCATGGAACATGCGGGTGACCGCTGGTGGCCGTCGGTCGGAGCGGTTTATGCCATTGCCGCCGTCAAGCGCGTCACCGGAATGCGCCTGGTGGGGCCGTCGTGGCGAGGCGGCGAGCGGCGCCGCCGCGGCCGGCGGCCAGCCGTCGCCCCTGTGGCCAACCAACTGAAGGACCATCATGGCTGATCCCGTCGTGGAGATCTGGACCGACGGCGCATGCAAGGGCAACCCGGGCCCGGGCGGCTGGGGCGCGCTGCTGCGCCAGGGGACGCGCGAGAAAACGTTGCATGGCGGCGAGGCACTCACCACCAATAATCGCATGGAGCTGTTGGCGGTCATTCAGGCGTTGCGCGCGCTCAAG
>DATNAI010000143.1:0-2124 GCA_035572875.1 Castellaniella sp.
TCGAGCAGTTCGAGCCGACCCGTGCGGCTCTCGATCTTCAGCCGTTGCAGCTTGCTCTCCGGCGCCACCACCAGGGTCTTGCCCTCGGCCATCGGGGCGGAAATCAGTTGGCCATGATCGTCGCTGACGGGGCCGTCCGCCTGGCGCGGAAAGATGCCCGATACCTGATCCATCAACCAGCTCTTGCCGAACAGGTCGGTGGGAAACAGCTCGAAATTGAAACCGACCTTGCCCTCCCACTCCGCCGGCAGTGGCTTGTCCAGATCGACGCTGACCTTGAACGCATCGCCGTCCATCGGCGTCACGCTGACGTGGTAGCTGAAATGGAGGTCGGGATAATCGATCGGGTTGAAGCCCTTGCGGTTCTTCGTCTCGTCGGGGTAGTGCAGCGTCTGGGTGACCGTCTGCGTTGCCGCATCGACCACTGGCTTGCCGTCGCCCGCCGGCATCGGCGACCACTGTCCCGGCGACGGCTCAAGCCGCAGGTCGCCATTGGCCGCCACGCGCGTGCCGTGCTGGATCACCGTCACGCCCGTCTGGTGGCCGTCGGGATAGATGTCGGCAAACACCGTGACGTTCAGCCCCGGCGCCTCGAAATACCCCTTGTCGTTGAGCTTCAGTTGCGGCCCGGCCGGGGCCGCGCCGGCTCCTGTTGCAGCCAGTGCTACCAGCAGACCGATGGCCATCGAAAGCGTGCGTTTCATGAGAAATCCCCTGGGCGCAGACCCGGATCGGCCGCGCTATGAGCGAGCGCCAGAAACTAGCCCACCGTCCGGGGTACGGCAAGCAACCGACCCACATCCGTTTTCATCGAAGAATTCTTCCAGGCCGACATCGAGAATCCGCCCGCCAACGCGCCTCACCGGAAACCGACGCTTCCGCCGCGCTAGACTCAACGTGCGGAGCATCCTTCGCAGGGGAATACGGCATGCGCGAGCAAAGCGGACGGCCAGGCAATGGCCGTTCTTCCACGGATTTCTTCGGTCGCCAGAACGATGCGCAACGCGCCACGCGACGCGTGCCAATGCTGTTCGCGTTGTCTGTGGCGTCGGTTCTCGTCGCGCCGGTGGCCGTGCTGGCGCTGGGGAAATACGCGTTGATGCTGCAGTCCGCCCGCCAGCGACCGGGCTCGGGGGCAGCGCTGCGCAAGATCCAGCCACTCAGCTATCTCAATCCGCCATCACTACTTACCGAGGTTTCATCATGATTCGTTCCGGCCTGGAGCGCCTCATCTCGTTTGCTGCACGCGACGGGAACCGCACCTTTTTTCCCACGTCCGAGTTTCCCTGGGTTGCCGCCGTCGAATCCTCTTGGCGGGACATCCTGGCCGAACTCGACGGACTCCTGACCCGTCCTGAAACCATCCCGGCCTTTCAGGAAGTCTCACCCGACCAGGCGAGGCTTACCCAGGGAACGGACTGGAAAACCTTTTTCCTCTACGCCTACGGTCGCACCCTCGAGGAAAACTGCGCCCGCTGCCCTCGCACCGTCGAGATCCTCGCGCGTATTCCCGGCATGAGTACCGCCATGTTCTCCATCCTGGCCCCAGGCAAACACATCCCTCAACACCGCGGGCCCTACAAGGGCGTGCTGCGCTACCACCTCGGCCTCGTCATCCCGGATCAAGCCGCTTCCTGCCGCATCCGTGTCGGCAACGACATCCGCCACTGGGAAGCGGGGAAAAGCCTGATCTTTGACGACGCCCATCCGCATGAAGTGTGGAACGAAACATCGCAACGGCGCGTCGTGCTGTTTGTCGATTTCGAGCGGCCTCTGCCTTTCCCCGTCTCCACGCTGAACCGCGCCGTGGTCCGCCGCATCGCGAAAACGAACTATGTCACCAGCGCCGTGGACACCATCAAACAGTTGGGCGAACGTCACACCGCCAAAACGCGCTAGCCCGATGGCTTGGAAGCGAGTGGCATCGCCCGAATGGACACGTACAAAACCGGGAAAGATCCCCGGCGACGCCTGGCAGGACACACGCGGCCCTTCATGGCCGCCGTCGCCGCCAGCCCGGTCTACACCTTAGCTCGGCGCAAAAGGCCTCGGCACCGCCACCATGCCGCCGCCATTGACCCTGATTGACAGCGGCAAGCTCGCCTTTAGCCAACATACGGAAGG
>DATNAI010000144.1:0-8850 GCA_035572875.1 Castellaniella sp.
TTCGATCAGGTCGCGGGCGACGCCCTCGCGCACGATGTTGCCGGTTTCCATGACGTAGGCCCGGTCGGCGGCCGCCAGCGCCAGGTGGATGTCCTGTTCCACCAGCAGGACCGTCACGCCCTGGTCGCGGATCGCCGTCAGGTTTTCCATCAACTGGTCCACGATGATGGGCGCCAGGCCCAGGCTCATTTCGTCGACCAGCAGCAGCCGGGGCCGCGCCATCATGGCGCGCGCCATCGCGCACATCTGTTGTTCCCCGCCGGACATGCTGCCGGCGAGCTGCCGGCGCCTTTCGGCCATGCGAGGAAACTGTTCGTAGACCTTTTCCAGGTCCGCACGGACGCCGGCCTTGTCGTCGCGCCGGTAGGCGCCCATCAGGAGGTTGTCCTGGACCGACATGCGGGGGAAGAGCTGCCGCCCTTCGGGCAATTGCACCACACCGTGGCGGAAGATGGTGTCCGGCGTGCAGCCGACCAGCGATTCCCCGGCCAGGGTGATGCTGCCCGACAGCGGCACCAGCAGGCCGGAGAGGGTGCGCAGCAGCGTGGTCTTGCCCGCGCCGTTGCTTCCGACCAGCGCCAGGAATTCGGCTTCGTGGACGTCCAGCGAGATCTCGTGCAGGACCTTCACCAGCCCGTAGCCCGCTGACAGGTCACGGATCTTCAGCAGGGGTTCGCGGGTTTTTTCGGGGGCGTTCATGTGCGCTTCTTTCCAAGATAGGCTTCAACCACGCGGCTGTCGGAGAGCACGCTGTCCGGGGCGCCATCGGCGATCTTTTCGCCGTGGTGCAGCACCATGATGCGGTCGGACAGATTGCGGATCGCCTTGATGACGTGCTCGATCACGATAATGCTGATGCCGGTGTCGCGCACCTTGCGGATGATGTCGATGACTTCGTCGATTTCGACCAGGTTCAGCCCGGCCATGACCTCGTCGCACAGCAGCACCCGGGGTTGCATGGCCAGTGCCTTCGCCAATTCCAGGCGCTTGCGATCCGGTCCTCCCAGATCTTCGGCGCGCTGGTCGATGTGCTTGCCCAGCCCGACGAATTCCAGGCACTCGCGGGCGCTTTCGCGAGCCAGCGCGAGCTTCGACTGCCCCTCGCCGCGCCCGAACAGCGCGCCCACGGCGACGTTGTCCAGGACCGAGAGGCCGGGAAACGGCTGCATGATCTGGAACGTGCGGCCGATGCCCAGGCGAGCGCGCCGGAAAGCGGCCATGCGGTCAATGCGTCGTCCGTCGAACCAGACTTCGCCTTCCGTGGGCGGCAGCGTGCCGCTCAGCAGGCTGATCAACGTGGTCTTGCCGGCGCCGTTCGGGCCGATGAAGCCGAGGATCTCGCCTTGCGCCAGCGAAAAGCTGACATCGTGCACCGCGAGCAGACCGGCAAAGCGGCGCGTCAGTTGGCGGGCTTCCAGAATGGGACTCATATGCGGTGCATCCGGATGTTTTCGATGAAGTAGTGCCAGCCCGTGCGGCGGAACCGGCGCATGACGTCGGCCAGGCCGCGCGGCATCAGGACCACGGCCACCACGATGACGATCCCGAAGAACAGGCCCGCAATGCTGGTGACTTCGCTGGAGAGCAGCTCGGAGATCGCCGACAGGATGAACGAACCCACGATCGGGCCCAGGATGGTGCCGGGGCCGCCGAACACCGCCATGATGATCATCTTGACGTTGAGGGTGATGTCGAAGGCGCTCTCGGGATCCAGGAAGGTGATCCAGTAGGCATGGATGCCGCCGGCCAGTGCGCTGAAAATGCCGGCCAGCGCAAACGCCAGGACCTTGTATCGCGTGGTGTCCACCCCCATCACCACGGCGCCCTCTTCGTTCTCGCGGATGGCGATGAGCCCGAAGCCGAAGCGGCTGCGCGTCAGCCACCAGATGGTCAGGGTCGCGAGGACCAGGAGGACCAGGGACATTTCGTAGAAGAACGGATCATTGTTCAGCGGCGGCAGCACCAGGCCGATGTTCTCGCCCGCCAGCGGCACGTTCGACACGATGGCCGCCATGATCTGCGCCAGCGCCAGGGTGGCGATGGCGAAGTAGTGGCCTTTCAGCCGCAGCACCGGGATGCCCAGCAGCAGGGCAAAGGCCACCGCCAGCACGACGCCGAAGGCCATGCCGACGGCAAAGGGAAGCTGCCACTGCACCATGGCGATGCCCACGCCGTAGGCGCCCAGGCCGTAGAACACGGAGTTGCCGAAGGACGGGTACCCGGTGTAGCCCCCGATGATGTTCCAGCCCTGGGCCAGAACCGCGAGCAGCAGGGTGCTGATGCCGAACTGGACCATGGTGTCCGTCCCGTAGAGCGGCAGCAGGGCCAGCGCGACCAGCACGACCAGAATCAGGGGAAGGCGCAGATGCTTCATGCCGTTCTCCCCAGAATGCCGGTGGGCCGGATGATGAGTACCAGGATCAGCACGCCGAAGCTGGCGACATCAGCGTAGGTGGGGCCGACGTACAAGGTGGTCAGGGATTCGATGAGTCCCAGGATCAGGCCGCCCACGATCACCCCCAGCGGGGTGTCCAGGCCGCCGATGATGGCGATGGCAAAGGATTTGGCGGTCAAGGTCGCACCAATGTAGGGATTGATCTGCGAGACGGTGCCGTACAGCCCTCCGGCCGCACCCGCCAGCGCCAGCCCGAGCCCGAAGGTGACGGCGTACAGGTGGCGCGGCTCCACGCCATACAGGCGTGCCGCCGACAGGTTCTGTGCGGTGGCGCGGATGGCCCGCCCCAGGCGCGTATGCAGCAGGAAGTACCACATGACCAGCGTCAGCAGGATGGCGACGACGCACGCCGCCAGGCGGACCAGCGGAATCGTGATGCCGAACACCGTGGTGTTATGTCCCGAATAGACGGGATTGATGGTGCGGAAGTCGGCCGAGAAGACCAGCTGCGCCAGGTAGGTGAGCACCACTTCCAGCCCGAAGGTGATCAGCAGCGTGTTGAACATGGGCGCGCGCACGATCAGGTTCAGCAGGCCGCGCTGGATCGCATAGCCCAGCACGAACATCACCACGGCTGTGAGCGGCAGTCCCAGGAAAGGATCCAGGCCCCACCAGTGGAAGGTGTACCAGGAGATATAGGCGCCCAGCATGATGAAGGCGCCATGGGCCAGGTTGACGATATTGAGCACCCCCCAGACCAGAGCGAGGCCGAGCGCCACGATGGCGTACAGCCCGCCCTGCAGGATGCCGTTGACGAGTACTTGCAGCAGAAGGTCCAAGGGGGGTTCTCCAGGGCTCGTTGCGAGCGATCAGCGTTTCGTCCAGTCGGGCATCGGGTAGTGGGCGTCTTTCAGGAACTTGGTTCCGTCAAACACCGCGACCGGCTTGCCGTTCTGGACCTGAATCACCGTCTGGTCCAGATGGATCTGGCCGTTGTCGGCGAACTTGATGCGTCCGTACAGACTGTTGAAGTCGCTGGCAGCCAGCGCGTTGCGCACGGCCTTGGGTTCCAGCGTGCCGGCCTTCTCGACGGCCTTCACGATGGCTTCCACGTCCGCCACGCCGGAAGCGGCGTGATAGTCGGGTTCATAACGGTACTGGGCGCCCCAAGCCTTCGCGAATTGCGCGCCATCGCCAAACCAGTCGTCCTTCAGCGTATCGCTGGGCAGCCAGGCGGTCATGCCGAAGGCATAGTCGGCGTCCTTGCCGAGGGCTTTGCGGAAGTCTTCGCTGGGCACCCCGACCGTGAACGAGTAAAGCTTCGGCGAGACGTCCAGGCTCTTGGCCTGACGGATGAAATTCAGGATCTCGGTTTCGTGGCCGGCCACCAGCACGGCGTCCGCCTGCTTGGACTTGATTTGCGACAGCAACGTGTTGAAGTCGCTGGCATTCGAGCTGTAGCGCTCGTCGAGTACCGTGTTCAGGCCCGCATCTTTCAGCATGGGGCGAGTGCCCTTGGCCACAGACACGTCGAACGAGTCGTCGGCGTAGAGCAGGGCGACCTTGGCGGGCTCGGGCTTGAGCTGCTTGAACATCTTGATCGTGCTGCCGAAGTAATCACTGGCGGGCGCCAGGGTCCCGAAGACGTACTTGAAGCCGCGCGAGAAGATCTGGTCCGAAGCGCCGCCGCCCTGGACCATCGGGATCTGGTATTTTTCGGACACGGCCGAATCGGCGAGCGCGAAGTTGCTGGCGAACGGTCCGAGAAGGAAATTGACCTTGTCCTGAGACACGAGCTGCGTGTATTGGCGCACGCTGAGGTTCACGTCGGACTGGTTGTCATAGAGCTTCAGCGCCAGCGTGTACTTCTTTCCGCCGACCGTCACGCCGCCCTTGCGGTTGATCTGGTCGATGGCAAGCTGGTAGGCGTCGCGATAGTAGCGACCTGTGTTGGCGATCGGGCCGGTGAGCTGGACAGACGCGCCCAGAACAATCTGGTTGTCGGCTGCCTGGGCGGTGCCGCCCAGAGCAAGTGCCAGAGCAAGAGCGGCGAGCGGTATTCCGTGCCGGAGTGCGGTATGCATGAAGGAGCCTCCTGTGGATGGTTTTGGGACGCTCCCATGCGATGCCCTGCGGTATGGCGCCCTATCAAGGGGGTGCGAAAGGACAACGCGACCCTTCCGGAGCGTCTCTTACCGCGTATTGTGCTCTTTGTGACATGACAGTTGTCTGAACGTAATCTGACTTATCGCTGAATCGGCGCATGATCTCCAAGCAACAGCAGCTGTTCGTGTATCGATTTGACCGGCTTCCCAATGCAAAAATCCCAAACTTCCGGCTTTCCTCCTGCGGAGTCTGATACATTTCCTAAAACCACGCGGGCCACGCCGTCATTGCCATCGATAATGAGAACAATTATTATTATCATGTGTAATCGCCAGCCCCGGCGCGGATGCGGATCTGGCATAACCCTCAGGTTTCAGGAGAGCCACATGGCGCAAGTACCTGTCAGTGCATTGGTCGTCGGTGCGGACCGGCTGGGGAATATTCCCGAGCTGTTGCGGCTCCGAAACATTACCATCCAGCACCATATCAGTGGGCGGGAACCAGGGCACCAAAAAAAACTGCTGGCGCTGCCGTCGGGAACTGAACTGGTGATTTTGCTGACGGACTTCCTCGGCCATAACGTGATGAGGACCTTCAGGTCTGCTGCGCAGCGCGCCGGCATCCGGGTACTGGCGTGCCGCCGCTCGGTGTGCAGCATGCAGCGCGCGTTGGACCAATGTGGCTATTGCGAGATCTGCTCGCTGGGCGGCGGCAGCCCCCGGAAATTGAGCGCCTGACGGGGTCCCCATTGGACGGCCCGGAAAAACGGCCCCATATCGTGCGATGAGGGGCCGTCGAACGCTGGCTGTGCGGGATGCCGGGCTTTAGCGGCGTGCAGTGCGGACAGGTTTTTTAGCCGTGTGGCTGGTCCGTTTGGCGGTTGCGTGCGTCTGCTTGGCCGTATGCGAGGATTTTTCCGCGCGCGTCGCCTTGGCCGTGTGAGCCGACTTGGCCGAGCGAGTGGACTTGGAGGCGTGGTCTCGTCGCGACTCGTGGGCCGACCGGGAACTGCGCGCGTGTTCGCCGGACTCGGTCCGTTCGGCGGCCGCCCGGCTGGCGATCTTTTCGCCGCCGGCCATATCCAGTCGGCGGGCACCGTTGTAGCGCGACCGCCAGTAGGCCATGTCCATGTCGTCCACCCGGATGGCCGAGCCGGTGCGGGGAGCATGGACGAATTTGTGGTCGCCGAGGTAGATGCCCACGTGCGAATAGCGCCGGCCCAGGGTGTTGAAGAACACCAGATCGCCCCGGCGCAGCTCGTCGCGGTCCACCGAGGTACACGCCTGGGCCTGGTCACGCGCCGATCGAGGCAGCTTCAGCCCGAGGGACTTTTCAGCCGCGTAGGCCACCAGGCCGCTGCAGTCGAAGCCTTCTTTGGGCGTGTCGCCCCCGAATCGGTATTTGACCCCAAGGAACCGCATCGCCGTGGAGACCATGGTCTTGGGGACGGGAGAAGAGGCGCTCGGCTGGGAGTCGTCGTCGGGGTAGTTGATGGCGAGACTGTCGTCGTTCTTCAGCCAGGCCCCCAGTGGATCCGACTGGGTTCGGGCGAGGTAACTGTCGCGCAGGAGATGATTGGAGGAGTCGCTATTATCGGCCGTCTGTCGGGGCTGCGTCGCGCAACCCGCCAGCACCATCATGCCCGTACATAGAAGCAGCTTGAAGAAGCGGGGGGGGCAGAACAGGGCCGACAGCGCGGTGGAAGAATGTGGCGGTGGCATGGGCTGTAAGTTTTTCTCATCAGCGCTTCTGTCCGAACCGGTCTCATGATGCCGAGACTGACACAAAAACTGCTTGTTGGCCCGAGATTGCTTGGGATCACGGGGTGGACGAACGGAAACACCGGGTTGATGGATGCATACCCGCCCTGCGGGCAACCCCGTGAGTTTATTCAATCGTCCTTTGGCTGGCAACCCGATCGGGCGTCCTGTTACGTAACAGAGGCGGGCGCCGTCAGGCTCGCGTCAGGGGATGCCGTTAGTTTCCCCGGTAGGTGTAGCATTGGGCGCACCATGACTGCAACGACAAGAAATGTCCGCGGCCGTAGTCTGTCCGCCGGACGATACCGGAGACAAACGCATGCAGAAGATCCATGAATTCCATCGTCAATCGGTCCAGGACCGGGAGGCGTTCTGGGCACGCGAGGCGCGGCGCATCCATTGGGAGACGCCATTCGAACGCACGCTGGATTATTCCCGTCCGCCCTTTGCGCGCTGGTTCGTGGGTGGCCGGACCAACCTGTGCTACAACGCGGTCGATCGCTGGCTGGCGACGCAAGCCGATCAGCCGGCCCTCATTTGGGTGTCCACGGAAGTCGAGCAGGAAATCGTCTACACGCGAGCCGATCTGGCGCGCGAGGTCAATGCGGCGGCTGCCATCCTTCAGGAACAGGGGGTGGTCAAGGGCGATCGGGTCCTGATCTATCTGCCCATGATTCCGCAGGCCGCCTTCTTCATGCTGGCTTGCACGCGCATCGGCGCGATCCATTCCGTCGTGTTTGGCGGCTTTGCCGCCCACAACCTGGCGCAGCGCATCGACGACGCGCAACCCCGGTTGATTGTCTCCACCGATGCCGGTTCGCGCGGGGGGCGCCCGATCGCCTACAAACCGCTGCTGGACCAGGCGATCCAGCAATCGAGCCACGCGCCGGAACGGGTGGTGCTGGTTGATCGCGGCCTGGTGCCCATGGCGCTCACGGCGGGGCGGGATCTGGACTACGCCACGCTGCGCGCGCGCCATCTCGATGCCCAGGTGCCGGTGGTCTGGCTGGAGGCCAGCGAGCCCAGTTATGTGCTGTATACGTCGGGCACCACGGGCAATCCCAAAGGCGTGCAGCGGGATACAGGCGGTTATGCGGTCGCGCTGTGCGCGTCCATGGAATACATTTTCGGCGGCAAGCCGGGCGACGTTTACTTCTCCAGCAGCGACGTGGGCTGGGTGGTCGGGCATTCCTATGTGGTGTATGGGCCGCTTCTCAACGGTCAGGCTACTGTCATGTACGAGGGCACGCCGGTGCGCCCCGACGCGGCGATCCTCTGGAAAATCGTGGAAGACCACCACGTCAACGCGCTCTTTTCGGCGCCCACGGCCATCCGCGTACTGAAGAAGCACGATCCGGCGCTGCTGCACCGGCATGATCTGTCCTCCCTGGACCGCATTTACCTGGCGGGCGAGCCGCTGGACGAGCTCACGGGCAAATGGCTGTCGGAGGTCCTGCACAAGCCGGTCGTGGATAATTATTGGCAGACCGAGACGGGCTGGCCCATCCTGTCGGCGCAGCCGGGCGTCGAAGAAGTCCCGATGCGGTTCGGCAGCCCGACCTTCCCGGCCTACGGATTCGACGTGCGGGTGGTGGACGAACTGACTGGACGCGATTGCGGTCCCAATCAGAAGGGGGTGGTGGCGATCGAGCCGCCGTTGCCTCCGGGGGCGCTGAGCACCATCTGGGGCGATGATGCGCGGTTCGTGAAGACCTATTTCGAGTCGTTCCCCGGGCGCCTGACGTATTCCACCTCGGACTGGGGCCTGGTGGACGACGATGGCTATTGGTACATCCTGGGCCGCACCGACGACGTGATCAACGTGGCCGGCCATCGGCTGGGCACGCGCGAGATCGAAGAATCCGTCAATACTCATCCCGCGGTGGCCGAGTCGGCTGTGGTGGGGGTGGCCGACGAGATCAAGGGCCAGGTAGCGGTGGCCTTTGCGGTGCTGCGCAACCAGGACCTGCTGGCGGAGGAGGGCGCGCGGGACCGGTTGGCGACCGAAATCCAGCGCGTCATCGAGCAGCGCAACGGTGCGGTCGCTCGCCCGGCCCGCATTCTGTTCGTCACGGCTCTGCCCAAGACACGTTCGGGCAAAGTGCTGCGGCGCGCCATTGTGGCCCTGTGCGAGCGCCGGGATCCGGGCGACCTCACCACCATCGAGGATCCCTCCGCCCTGGAGCAGATCCGCCAGGCGCTGTGACGGGGGCCGGGACCCCACGTCGGGACGGGAATCCCGCCGAACCCTCGAGCGGGCGCGGCGGGGACGGGACCGTTTCGCGCCCGGCCCCCGGCCCCCGCCCGGTTTCGCCGCTGTTGCCCGGCGTGGGCCGCCGCGAGGTCTGGTCCTGGGCCATGTATGACTTCGCGAATTCGGGCTATACCACGGTGGTCCTCACGACCGTATTCAATGCCTATTTCGTGGGTGTTGTCGCGGCCGGCCACCACTGGGGCACGCTCGCGTTGACCGCGGCGCTGTCGCTGTCCTATCTGGTGGTGATGTTCATCATGCCGATGCTGGGCGCGCGGGCCGATGCGCGGGGCGGCCACCGGCGGCTGCTGTATGCCAGCACGGTGGGCTGTGTG
>DATNAI010000145.1:0-4777 GCA_035572875.1 Castellaniella sp.
GCCACCGCACCACCGGGGCCTGCGAGGGAATGGGTATCTGGCCGATGGACGCTGCCATGGCGCCTCCTGTCTTCAATGAGAACGCGAGAGTTCCGGAGACAATCTTTCGCCGCTTCCTCTTCGTCGTCGATCCGTAGTTTCCCAGGGCGCACGCACAGAACGGCGTCACTTCAAAGCCAGCGGATCCGCTTGAACTTCCAATACAGGACGGCACAGACCGCGAACATCGAGATCAAAACGGCCGGGTAGCCGAAGCGCCAGCTCAATTCCGGCATGTCGTGGAAATTCATTCCATAGATACCGGCAACGGCTGTGGGCACGGCCAGAATGGCGGCCCAGGCGGCGAGCTTGCGGGTGATGTCCGTCTGCTGCATCTGGCCGATCATCATCGCGGCCTCGAAGGCGAAGGCGAGCGCCTCCCGCAGACCGGACACCGACTCGGTTACGCGCTGGATGCGATCCCCGATCTCTGCAAAATAGGCACGACTGTCGGCCCCGATGTTGCGCGTTTCCACGTGCGCCATGCGCCGGCAGATCTCGGCCAACGGCGCAATGGCAGTCTGTATGCGCAGCAGGTCACGGCGGTGGCGGTACAGACCACGGATATCCACCTCGCGAAGGCCGCGCAACAGAAACTGGTGTTCCACCCCTTCGACCATGGTTTCAAGCTGCTGGAGCATGTCCACATAGCGATCCGCCAACAATTCCAGCAGGGCGGAAGCCACGTAGTCGCTGCCGCGCCCCTGGAAGTCGGGCGATTCAGTCAACAGGGTGCGCAGCTCACGATGCGAGCTCGACGAGTGGCGCCGGATGGTGAGGATATAGCCGGAGCCTATCAGCAGCTGGATCTCACCCATGGCTGGACGATCCCGGGCGATCTCGACCGTGATGGCCACGATCAGCGTGAGATGGGCGTATTCCACGATCTTGGGTCGCCGATGTTCGGACAGGATTTCCTCGACCGCCCGGCGCGGAAGATTGAGGCGCTCACCGACCTGGCGCAACAGGCTGTCCTCAGGATCCTTCAGTCCTACCCACAACAAGCCATGGCGGGAGTCAGCCGTCGTCCCAAGCTCGTCCAGACCGACGTCCCGGGGCGCCTGGCCCGCCGCATAGTGCGTGGACGCGACCGCGCTGCGTTCGTACAGGGTAGATGCGGACACACCGGAAGCCATGATGCCTCCCCGCTATTTCGGCTGAGGACTGAGGCCCTGGAGCAGCTGCCCCAGATTGCCGGGCAACTGCCCCGGATTTGCCGGCAGATCCAGCGTGCCGGGCGCCGGCGCCACCGTCGAAATCTTCTCTACCCTGAATTGGGTGCCGTACGCCAGGAGTCCCATCCCGCGCTGATTCAGGGCGGCCAGCACCTGCTCCGTACCCTGGACCGGCTGCTGTCCGGCCCTTTGCAGCAAAACCGCCATATGCGCCAGCACCTGCGTCAGCTCCCGCACCTCGGGCTGCGGGCCCAGTACGCCGCGCCCCTTCCGCGTGCGCCCCTGCGCGTCGACATACGTGACGGTATAGACATCGCCTGGTCGGCCAGCGACGGTTTCGTGCGCACCCGTCGCGGCAATGTGCGTCAGCGACCGGATCATGTCGGGTGAAGTCTGCAGCGGCCCGCCGCCCAGCATCCCTGCAGCGCTCTGGGCGTCCAGCACCAGCGGCTGACCATTCACCTGCATCACCGAGTAGACCTTATCGCCGCGCAGGACCAGATAGCCGCGCTGTACGCCGGAGACATCCACCCGTGCGTCGCCGCCTTGAAAGCTGACCGTCAGCGTGCGATCACCCGTGTGGACGGTCGCCACCCCCGCAGCCGCCGCGCCTGTGGAAACCACGCAACACCCTGCCAACAACAAACCTGCAATCCCGCGCATGCGATACCCCGCAAAATTTGAGCACGATTGTCACGATAGCGGCTTGAACCGTTCCGCGACAAGGCAAGAGGGAGAACAAGTGTTTCCGAATCTTGCCCGGCCGCGCAATGGCGAGCCATCCCAGTCTATTCGATATCGCGAGTGCCAGACGCCTGTCCGCGCTATTGCGATGGCGCAGCGGCCCGAACCGGGAGTACAGTCCTGAAACTTGCCTTGCAACAGAACGTGCGATCCATGACAGGGTATTTTCCCATCTCCGTGCTCTTCCTTCCCGCTCTCCGCCGCGCCGGTCTCCTGGCGCTGTGCCTGCTGGCACTGCCCTGCGCGATGGTGCCGGCCACATCCCGAGCGGCAGCCTCCCCGGGCCACTCCGGCCACTGTCCTGACGGAACCGTACTGAGCGTGGTCGCCCACACCGATGACGACCTGCTGTTCATGAACCCCGACCTGGACGATTCCATCCGCAAGGGCCTGTGTGTGCGCACCGTGTACGTAACTGCGGGCGACCGGGGTGAGGGCCTGCCATACCTGCAGCAGCGGGAACGCGGCATCATGGCGGCCTACGCGGACATGGCTCGAACTCCCGACCTGTGGGATACGGACGGCATGCGAGTGGACGGCCGCACGTTGGTGCGCCACACACTGCGCGGCGATCCGCGGGTCCAACTCATCATGCTGCGCATCCCGGATCCCTGGCTCGGACCCGGCTGGGGCAGCCTCACCCCGATCAGCCGTCTGGAATCAGTCCCCGACACAGAGGTGAAATCCTACGGCCCCCATCATGAGAGCTATACGCGCAGCGAGCTGGTGGGCCTGCTGGCCAGCCTGATTCAATCGGAGCACCCCCAGGAGGTCCGCACGATGGACTCCACCGTGCAAGTCGCCTATCAGGCCCTGTGCTGGCGCTGCAAGGGACACGATCACCCTGACCACATCGCCAGCGCGCGGCTGATGAACGATGCCATGGCCGCCGCCCCCGGCCTGTATGCCCGGGTGGCCTACCTGGACTACCCTACCCAGGAACGCGCCGCCAACCTGAGCGATGCGGAAGCCGAGCGCAAGACCGCCATCTTCATGCGCTACATGAAGCACGATCCGCACTATTGTCCGGATGCCGCCCGTTGTTCCGAAGTCCGTGGCCCCGAGGCCAAGTGGGTCTGGCGGCAATACACCGTCAGCAACAGCCGCGTCACGGCGACGGCGGTACGGTAGCTCCCGGAACGCCGGCCAGCATGGCCTCGTCGTCCGGGCCCAGGGAGCCAGCCCGTCGCGCAGCTTCGATCAGGTCGGGGCGCCGCACTGCAGTCAGCTCGAGAGATTGCCGGCGGCGCCAAGCCGCAATACGGGCATGGTGACCTGACAGCAGGGGTGCCGGCACAGGCGTTCCAGCCCATGTCTCGGGCCGCGTGTAGTGGGGGCTGTCAAGCAGCCCATCCAGGGTCGGGCTGAACGAGTCCTGAACGGCCGACTCGGCGTCATGCAGCGCCCCCGGCAACAATCGCACGACGCTATCGATCAGGACCATGGCCCCCAGCTCGCCGCCGGACAGCACGAAATCCCCCAAGGAAATCTGCTGGTCCACACAGCGATCGATGAAGCGTTGGTCGATCCCCTCGTAGCGGCCACAGACGAGGATGGCCCCCGAATGGCTTGCCCACGCTTGTGCTCGTTGCTGCGTGTGCACGTCCCCTACCGGGGACAACAGCACCACAGGAGGCGGCCGGTCCTCAGGATCGGCTCCCGCGCGCAGTCGGGCCTCGCGCGCAGCGGCAACGGCCCGCGACAACGGCTCGGCCATCATGACCATCCCAGGTCCGCCCCCGTAAGGCCTGTCGTCCACCGTCCGGTGGACATCCTGAGTGAAATCGCGGGGGTTCCAGGTCACCAGAGACCATAGGCCGTGAGCATGCGCCCGTCCGCTGATTCCGGAATCGCGCACGGCGACGAACATCTCGGGAAACAGAGTAATCAGGTCGAAGCGCATGAGCATTCAGAATTCGGCCGGCCAGTCGCTATCGATGCGCCGAGCCTGCAGGTCGACATGCTGGATATGGGCCGCCACGAACGGGACGAGAACATGGCGGGGCCGCCCCCGAGAATCGGACCGGGCTCCGAACGCCCCCGAGTCCGTCAGATCACCTCGGGCTACCTGCAATACGGCATGGGCGCCATTATCGAAAACCTCATCCACTTGGCCCAGCAGTACGGGGCAACCGTCTTCCGAGCCATAGAAGAGGCACCCGATGAGGTCCACCCAATAGTACTCGCCCTCGGCGGGGGCCGGAAACGATGCCCGGGGAACCCCGATCGTCCGGCCTCGCAGGGCCTGCGCGCCGTCTCGGTCAGCCACGCCGTCGATCTGGGCCAGGAGGTGGGTGCCACCCGTCTTGCACGCCACCACCTGGACAGCGCGCGGCATGGCGTCAGCCGCGCTGGGCATCAGCCACCAGGTCTTGGCAGACGCCAAGGCATCCCCGTGACGCGAATAGGGCTGAATCTTCAACCAACCGCGCACGCCGTGAGCACCTGCCACCCGGCCGACCGCAACCAGATCGCTGGGCGAGGCAGCGCTTGCGCCGGCGGGCTCTGCCATGAAGAAAGGCGAAGCCGTCAGGCCGTCGCCGAAACCGTGGCGGAGAATTCCTTGACCAGACGATCGACCGTGCCCGAGGGCTGCGCGCCGTTATCCACCCAGTACTTCACGCGATCCAGGGCGATGCGAAGCTTTTCCTGGCCCTCGGCTGCGACGGGATTGTAGAAGCCCACACGTTCGATGAAGCGCCCATCGCGGCGATTGCGCGAATCCGCGGCAACGACATTGTAAAAGGGGCGCTTCTTCGAGCCACCGCGAGCCAGACGAATCACAACCATGAAGAGTTCCTTGAAAATGCTGTAAAAAA
>DATNAI010000146.1:0-2148 GCA_035572875.1 Castellaniella sp.
TGGGTCCTGAACGGCGGCAAGCATTTCATCAGTGACGGCGAATTCTCCGATTTTTTCGTGGTCTCGGCCGTCACCGACCCGCAGGCAGGTACACGCGGAATTTCACTCTTTCTGGTGGACAAGGCCCTGGCGGGGCTGACGGTCGGGCGCAGCCAGAAGATGATGGGGCTCACCGGCACCAGCCATGTGGAGCTGCATTTCGATGGGGTCTCGCTCTCGGATGATTGTCTGCTGGGTGCGGAGAACACGGGTTTTGGCCAGATCCTGCGGACGCTGGGGCGGGTGCGTCTCGCCCAGGTGTGCGCCCGGGCCGTCGGCAAGGCCACGCGCCTGATGAACCTGATGGTGTCCTATGCCAATGAGCGCAAGCAGTTCGGGCATGCTATCGGGGATTTCCAGATGATCCAGCAGATGCTGGCCGACAGCGCCATCGAGATCAATGCGGCGCGTTGGATGGTCTGGGACGCTGCCCACGACATCGATCAAGGCAAGGATCCGCGCGAGAAGATCTCCATGGCCAAGGTCTATTGCTCCGAGATGCTGGGGCGTGTGGCCGACCGCGCCGTCCAGGTGTACGGCGGCATGGGCTACTGTGCGGACCTGCCGGTCGAGCGCCTGTACCGTGATGCGCGAATCTTCCGGATCTTCGACGGCACCTCGGAAATCCACCGCGGCGTTATCGCGCGCAGCCTGCTCAAGCACGGGGAGGCGCTCTATGGGACGTTGTAGGCACTCAGTGCGGTGCGGACTCGGCGTCGACTTCTTCGGGGATGCCGTCGTCCTCGGCCGCTGCGGAGCCCAGGAACAGGCGCTCGATGTTCGGGTCGGCCAGCAGCTCTGCCGCCGGTTTGTGCAGTATGCAGCTGCCGGATGCAAGCGCCACCGCGTCGTCCGCGATCTTCAGGGCGCTGTTCACGTTCTGTTCCACCATGAGGACCGTCAGGCCTTGCGCGACCAGTGACCGCAACAACTCGAAGACGCCAGCGACGATCTGCGGCGAGAGCCCGATGGAGGGTTCATCGATCAGCAGTACACGCGGGCGCAGCAGCAGCGCGCGGCCAATCTCCAGCTGCTTCTGCTCACCGCCCGATAGGGTGGAAGACTGGGCATTCAGCCGTTCCTTGAGGCGCGGGAAGCGATCCAGGATCTCGGGGATGCGCTCGCGCGTGGTCTTCGTCCCCAAAGTGATGCCGCCCAGCTCCAGGTTCTGGTAGACCGTGAGTTGGCCGAACAGGTTGCGGCCCTGAGGCACAAAGGCGATGCCGCGTGCCAGCAGCTCGCGCGGGTCGGCATGGGTGATGTCCTCGCCGTGCAGGCGGATCTTGCCCGCGCGTACCCGCAGCAGGCCGAAGAGCGTCTTGAGCACGGTGGATTTGCCCGCCCCGTTGGGGCCCAGCAGCAGGGTGATGGCGGATTCGCGAGCAGTAAACGACAGCTCGTTGAGGATCATCAGATCCTTGTAGCCGGCTACCACGCTTTCGAATTCGATTGCGCTATCGGACATGGAATCAGCTCCCCAGGTAGGCGTCCAGCACCCGCTTGTTGGCGCGTACTTCGGCCGGTGTGCCTATCATCATCACTTCCCCTTCGACCATGACCATGATGCGCTGGCACAGGCTCATGACGAAATCCATATTGTGTTCGATCACGATGAAAGAACTGTTGCGCTGCTGGTTGAGCTGCTTGAGCATGCGCGAGATGCCGCCCACCAGCCGCGGGTTCACGCCGGCGCAGGGTTCGTCGAGGAGCACCAGCGAAGGCTCGCTCATGAAGGCCATGGCGATGTCCACCAGCTTCTGCTGGCCGTAGCTCAGCGCCCCGGCGGGTTTATGGCTCACGTGGGCGATGTTGAACATCTCGATGAGCGCATCGGCCTGCGGCCCCAGGCCCGAGTCTGTCGCGGCGAACAGCCGCCTGAGCATGGTGCTGCGGTGTTCCTGGGCCGCCACGATGAGGTTGTCACGCACCGTCATGTTGCCAAAGACTTGCAATGTCTGAAAGGTGCGTCCCACGCCCCGCATGCTCAGTTGCTGGGGCTTGAGGTTCGTGATCTCTTCGCCGTTGAGGAAGATCTGCCCGGCGTCCGGGTGGATCTGCCCCAGCATGCTGTTGAACATGGTGGTCTTGCCCGAGCCGTTGGGGCCGATG
>DATNAI010000147.1:0-14387 GCA_035572875.1 Castellaniella sp.
CGTGGGCGCGGTGGCGGCGGCCCATGCGGCGATGAACAAGAATGACGTGCGCGCCGCCATTGCCTGGGTGGGCGTCATCCTGGCTTCACCGCTGTTCGGGCCCTTCCTGTACCTGATTGCCGGGGTCAACCGTATCCGCCACGATCAGCTCTCCACCCAGCGCAGCCGGCTCATCAAGGATTACGTCCACAGTGCCGGCGAGCCGGTGCCCGACGTCAGCCCCGTGGCGGGTGCGCAGTTCGCTTCGCTGCGCGTGCTGTGCGATCAGGTCAGCCGCTTCCCGCTGCACAACGGCAACCACATCACCTTGCTCGATGGGGGCGATGCGGCCTACCCCGCGATGCTGGAGGCGATCGCTTCGGCCAGCCATTGCGTGGCGCTGCAAAGCTACATATTCGATCACGATCGTGTCGGCCTGCAATTTGCCGAGGCCTTGCGCGAGGCCCAGGACCGGGGCGTGATGTTGCGGGTGCTGATCGATTCGGTCGGCTCCCGATACTCTCGGCCCCCGATCATCCGCCTGCTGCGTGAGCACGGTATCCGGGCGGAGCTGTTCATGACCAACCCCATGGGGTTGCGCATGGCCTACGCCAACCTGCGCAGTCACCGCAAGGTGCTCTTCATTGATGGACATGTGGGCTTCATGGGCGGCATGAATATCCGGGAGAATTTCATGCGATCGCTTGCCGGGCGGCACGCCAACGCGGATACGCATTTCCGCATCGAGGGCCCTCTGGCGACTCAGCTTTTTGCGGTCTTTGCCAATGACTGGGAGGTCACGACGCGCGAACGTCTGCGGATCGACGACTGGTGCAAGACCACCCCGCGGGCCCCGCTACCGCACGTGCCGGCGCGCTGCATCCGTTCCGGGCCCGACCGTTTCATCGCCGCGACGC
This sequence comes from Castellaniella sp., assembly GCA_035572875.1. Lineage (GTDB taxonomy): Bacteria > Pseudomonadota > Gammaproteobacteria > Burkholderiales > Burkholderiaceae_B > Castellaniella. The sequence continues at coordinate 897 of DATNAI010000147.1, forward strand.
ATAATGTGCTGCAGGGCGCGTTGGCCGTGGCCCAGCACCATGTGCGCATCCAGTCGCCGTACTTCCTGCCCGACCAGACGCTGCTGGGGGCGCTCAATACCGCCGCGCGCCGCGGCATTCAGGTCGATATCCTGATCCCGGGGCGCAACAACCTGCGCCTGGTGAACTGGGCCATGACGGCGCAGCTTGCCCAGGTGATCCGCGGCGGCTGCCGGGTGTGGCGCAGCCGGGCGCCTTTCGATCATTCCAAGCTATGCACGGTGGACGGCGGTTGGTCCTATGTGGGGTCGTCCAATCTGGATCCGCGGAGTTTGCGGCTGAACTTCGAGCTGGACATGGAAGTCTATGACCGCAACCTGGCGGCGCAGATCGCCGATCGTATCGACCGCGAAATCCGCCAATCGGACCCGGTCACGCTGCAGACGCTGGACGCGATTCCTTACGTCAAACGTCTGCGCAACCGCATCGTGTGGCTGGCCAGTCCGTATCTGTAGGGCATGCGCAGTTTTTATTTTGATTGTCATGCATGCACAGGCTCCCGCTCATCGCAGCGGGCCATTGGTGGTGCATGTCACCGATTCCAATTCTTGTCACCGTTTTGGATTTCGGCAAGTTCCCGGGAACCGTTGAATTCAGTGGGGTGACCGATGGGGCTCGAACCCACGACAACCGGAATCACAATCCGGGACTCTACCAACTGAGCTACGGTCACCGTTGAAGAACCGCGATTCTAACATGTCTGCCGTGTGTTTGCAGGCCTGACTGACCCGCTGGGCTGGCCCCCGGGGCCCCTTGATTGTCTGCTGGTTTTCGGTCATGTTATGGGGGCAAGCCCCGCGTGGGCTGGTGCTGCCGGGCGTCCTCTCGGCACGTCGAGCAAAACCCGGGCGCCGTGTCTGGTGTGGGCAATCCCCGGCACTCATTGGGCGCAATCCCCAGCACTCATGGTTGCAAACCGGAAATTTTCATAGGAAACGCTCATGACCCAGATATTCGTCGTTCACCCTGAAAATCCACAATCCAGGCTCCTGCACCAGGCGGGTCAGCTGCTGGCCGAGGGCGGGCTGGTGGCCGTTCCGACCGATTCCAGTTATGCCGTGGTGGCCCGGTTGGACGACAAGGCCGCGTCCGAACGCCTGCGCCGGTTGCGAGGTCTGGATGATCGGCATCATCTGACGCTGTTGTGCCGCGATCTGGCCGAAATCAGCCATTTCGCCAAGGTCGAAAACACCCAGTACCGGCTGTTGAAGCTGGCCACGCCGGGGCCTTTCACATTCATTCTCGAAGCCACCAGGGAAGTCCCGCGCCGGGTTTCCCACCCTTCGCGCAAGACAATAGGGATCCGGGTGCCGGATCACCGCGTTGCGCGGGCGCTGATCGACGCGGTAGGGTCGCCGCTGCTGTCCACTACGCTGATTCCCGAGGGCGAGGATCTCCCGCTGAACGACGCTCAGGACATCTTTGCACGCTACGAGCACGACCTGGCAGCGGTCGTCGATGGGGGGGCCTGCCCCTTCGAGCCGACCACGGTCGTGGATCTGACGGGGGCTGCGCCGCAGGTCGTGCGGCGGGGGCGCGGGGATCCGGCCAAGCTTGGCCTGTGATCCGTGCGGCGGCTTTTCGTCGGGCGTACCTCCACCTCACGGCCGCTTATTGACGATGCGGGATTCGTGCGGAGCGCCGTCAACGGTTATGCTGAACGCTTCCGCTGACGTGGGTCGGCTCCGGATCCCCTGTTTATGGACAATCTCATCCAGACCATCACGGTCTACGCGTTGCCCGTGCTGTTCGCCATCACGCTCCATGAGGCGGCGCATGGCTATGTGGCCCGGCATTTCGGCGATCTGACCGCACAGGAAGCGGGGCGCATCAGTCTCAATCCGCTGCGCCATGTGGACCTCATGGGCACCATTGTGGTGCCTCTGGCGCTGCTGCTGGTCACTCGCCTCATGGGGGGCGGCCTGCTCTTCGGCTGGGCCAAGCCCGTGCCGGTGAACTGGAGCCGGCTGCGCAATCCAAAGCGGGACATGCTCTGGGTGGCACTGGCGGGTCCCGCCTCCAATCTGCTGCAAGCCATTGTCTGGGTCCTGATCTGGCGTGCCATTCTGGAAACCGGCACGGCGGGTGGAGGCAGCTTCTGGGTCCTCATGGCGCACGCCGGGGTGCAGGTGAACTTGGTCCTGATGGCGCTGAATCTGATCCCCTTGCCACCACTCGATGGCGGCCGTATCGTGTTCAGCCTTTTGCCTGCGCGGGCGGCGTGGCGGTACGGCAAGATAGAGCCCTATGGCATCGTGATCCTGCTGGTGCTCATGATGACCGGATGGCTGTGGCCCATCATGGAGCCGTTGCTGGCGGCGGGCGAATGGGTCGTCAGAGCTTTTTTGTAAATTGACCCTCTGAATCCGTTAAACTTGGCCTTTTATTCTGCCCGGCCCTGCACCGGGTGACTTTCGGAGCGCGTCTTATCATGTCCGGCTCGGATTCCCGTTTTCCAGTCTTTCAGGGCAGCATGGTGGCCCTGGTTACGCCCATGCATCCGGACGGGCAGTTGGACCTGGAAGCCTATCGAAAACTGATCGACTGGCATATCGAACAGGGGACGGACGTGCTCACGGTGGTCGGCACCACGGGCGAGTCCCCCACGGTGACGGTCCAGGAACAGGCCGAGCTCATCGAGCTGGCCGTGCGCCATGTGAACGGCCGCATTCCGGTGGTTGCCGGTACAGGCGGAAACTCGACCGCCGAGGCCATCGAATTGCAGCGCCACGCCTATGCGGCGGGCGCCGATGCCGGCCTGACGGTGGTGCCCTACTACAACAAGCCCACCCAGGAAGGCCTCTATCAGCACTTCAGGGCGATTGCGGAATCCGTTGAGCTGCCGTGCATCCTGTACAACGTGCCAGGCCGCACGGTGGCCGACATGTCCAATGAAACCGTCCTGCGCCTGGCCCAGATTCCCAATATCGTAGGGGTCAAGGACGCAACCGGCAACATTGGCCGGGTGGCACAACTGATTCCCCAGGTTCCCGAGGACTTTGCCGTGCTCAGCGGCGACGATCCAACCGCGGCCGCCTTGATGCTGCTGGGTGGCCGGGGCAATATTTCGGTAGTGGCCAACGTGGCGCCGCGGCTGATGCACGAGCTGTGCGCAGCGGCGATCCGTGGTGATGCGCTGGAAACCCGCCGCTTGAACGCCCGGCTTACAGCCTTGAGCCGAGTGCTCTTTGTGGAAGCCAATCCTATCCCCGTCAAGTGGGCGCTGGCCGAGATGGGGCTGACCCAGCTCGGTTATCGCCTGCCCCTGACGCCGCTGTCGGAATCGCACCGCGCGACCGTGCGCCAGGCCTTGATTGAAGCAGGTGCTCTCTAAAATGACGAAACGCATGATGGCCCCCTGGGCCAGCCTGGCTCTGCTGAGCCTGTTGACTGTATCCGGCTGCTCTTCGATCGGCCAGTTGACAGGTCAGACCGAGTCCATCCAGTACAAAAGCACGGTCACCGGCGATCCGCTGGTGATTCCGCCCGACCTTACCCAGGCCAACGAAGACACGCACTACAAGGCGCCCGAAGGCACTGCGACGCTCAGTTCTTATGCCGCGGCCCGGCAGAGCCAGAGCGCCAATCCGGCCGATCGCGTGTTGCCTCAGTCGGCCAACATGCAGGTCATGCGTGACGGTTCCTTGCGCTGGCTGGTGGTGGACGAGCCCGCCCAGACGCTGTACCCCAAGCTCATTTCCTTCTGGGGCGACCAGGGCTTCACCATTCATTCCCAGGATCCGAAGGCGGGCCTGATCGAAACCGATTGGGCGGAAAATCGCGCCAAGATCCCGGAAGGCTGGCTGCGCAGTGCGCTGGGCAGCATTCTCGACCAAGTGTTCGACAGCGGAGAACGGGACCGCTTCACCATGCGACTGGAGCGTGACAGCGCCGGCAAGACCGAGGTCTACATCAGCCACCAGCATATGGAGGAAACACCCACGAGCGACGGGACAGCCTTCAAGTGGGTGTTCGGCAAGGAAGATCCGGGCCTGAACGCAGCCATGATCGCCCGTCTGATGGTCTATCTGGGCGCGGATCAGCAAAAGGCGGCCCAGCAGCTCAAGCAGGCGACCAACGATACGGGCCCGGCCGCGACGGCCGACATCGCCCGCGGCCAGGCCTCGCTGACGCTGGCCGAGACCTTTGACCGGGCCTGGCGCCGGGTAGGTGTCGCGCTGGACTCGGCGCGCTTCACCGTGGAAGATCGCAATCGGGATCAGGGCGATTACTACATCCGCTACCTGGATACCGACAGTGGCCAAAAGATCGAGCAGCAGAACATCTTTGGCCGCATGTTCGGCTCCCGCAACACCGCCGAGCCGCTGAAGCTGCGGGTCCATGTGGCGCAGCAGGGCGGCGGGTCGGAAGTCACCGTGCTGGATGCGGCGGGCAAGCAGTTGACCAACGGCACGGCCGACCGCATTCTGACTGTGCTGTCCACCAATCTGAAAACCACCCGCTAGCATCCATCCGTACCGGTCCGGAAGGACAGACCGGCTCCCGCATCACAAAGGCCTCGTCCATGGACGAGGCCTTTTCTCGCGTGTTGCCGTCGACTGCGGCGCGGGCGCCGTTGTCTTCAGGGCTGCGGATCCCAATGCGCCCAACCTTCCTGCAGCCATTCGTCCAGCAGGGTACGGACCGTACCGGGCAGGCCCTGAATCGCCGTGGCGCCCAGCCGGCGATTGTCGGCCAGGGCCTGCAATTCGGGTGGCACGCCGACGGGCGCGACCTCTCCATTGACGAAGAGCTGCGCACCGAAGTACATCAGCCGGGTGCAGCGATCCAGTACCAGGCTGCCCGTGGCGGGCACGTTTTCCTGTAGGGTCGGACGGTCGTCCGCCGGATCAAAGAAGGCATTGTCGGGCAGCGTGGTCAGCCACTGTCCCAGGAATCGCGCGGCGACCGGTTCGTCCAGACGAATCCGCTGCAAGGTATCGAGGGTGGCTCGAACCAGAGCGGCTGGAAGCGCGGCCGGGTGGTCGGTCGCGTCGGAGCCGGCATCGGAGTAGAGAGCGGACAGATCCGCGCCTGGCAGCACGGGGTCGCCATACAATCCCGAGTCGCCCAGATGCTGCGCCGAAATCTGGTCGGCGGCCGCCTCCAGCAGTCCGCGCGCCAGTGTCGCCTCGCTGGGCACCCGAAACCCGATGGAAATCGTCATGCAGCCGTCGCCCACCGCAGTCCCATCGTGGCAGGCGTTGGGCGGCAGATACAGCATGTCGCCCGGCTCCAGGACGTCGTCGGTACCGGGCTGGAAATCCGCCAGGATCTTCAGCGGCAGGCCTGGCACCAGGGTGCGGTCGGCCTGCTGGCTGGTGCGCCAGCGGCGCCGGCCGTGGGCCTGCAGCAGGAACACGTCATAGCTGTCGTAGTGCGGACCCACCCCGCCGCCGTCGGTGGCGATGCTGATCATGGCGTCGTCCAGGCGGGCGTCCGGGATGAAACGAAACAGGCGCATGAGCGCGGCCGTTTCATCGTCGTGCAGGTCCACGCTTTGCACCAGCAGCGTCCAGTTCGGCTGATCGGCGGCGGGCAGCCGTCGGAATGGGCCCCGCTTCAGCGTCCAGCCGTTTTCCTTGCGCGTGACCAGGCGTGACTCGACCTCGTCACGGCGCGCCAGTGTCTGCACCTCGCGTACCGACAGCGGTGCGCGGAATTCCGGAAACGCCTGCCGGATCAGCAGCGGCTTCTGTTGCCAATAGTCCCGCATGAACTGGCGTGGCGTCAGGCCGCCGAGCAGGGGAGTAGCCTGATCGAGAGCGGGAGGTCGTGTGGACGAATACATGGGCAGCTCCTGATGGGTCGGTGGCTACAGGAAATCGCGGCGCAACTGGTAGAGCAGCTCCAGCGCCTCGCGCGGACTCAGGGTATCCGGATCCAGGGCGCGCAGCGCGGTGCGCAGGGGTTCCTCGGGGTCGCCGGTTTCATCCTCGACGCCCTGGACGAACAAGGCCAATTGGGATTCGGCACGGTTGCGGGCTTCGAGTTCGGCCAACTCCTTGCGCGCATGGCGGATCACCACCGGGGGAATGCCGGCGCGCTGCGCGACGTGCAGCCCATAGCTCTGGCTGGCCGGTCCGGAGCGCACCTCGTGCAGGAAGACTACGCCATCGGCGCCCTCGGCCGCCGCCAGGTGGACGTTGACGACTCCGTGGGTCTTCTCTGGCAGGCGGGTCAGCTCGAAATAGTGGGTGGCGAACAGCGCCAGGGCTCGGTTGTGCGTGAGCAGACGGTGTGCGATCGCCCAGGCCAGCGCCAGTCCGTCGTACGTTGACGTGCCGCGTCCGATTTCGTCCATGAGCACCAGGCTGCGGGGGGTCGCCGCGGCCAGGATGACGCTGGCTTCCATCATCTCCATCATGAACGTGGATCGGCCGCCCGCCAGATCGTCGGCTGCGCCGATGCGCGTGAAGATCCGGTCCAAGGGACCGATGGTGGCCCGGGCCGCGGGTACGTAGCTGCCCGTGCGCGCCAGCAGCGCAATCAACGCGACCTGGCGCATGTAGGTGGATTTGCCTCCCATGTTCGGCCCGGTGATCAGCAGCATGCGGCGTTCGTCATGCAGGCTGCAGTCGTTGGGGGTAAAAGCTTCAATGGTGTGCTCCACCACGGGGTGGCGACCTGCCTGGATGTCCAGGCGGCTGTCTTCGCAAAGCGCTGGCGCCGACCAGTTATGGTCGCGCGCATGGACCGCGAGCCCCGTCAGCGCATCGATCCGGGCCAGTGCCGCCGCGCTGCGGGCCAGCGCCGTCGCTTGTCCGGCGCATTGTGCCAAGAGCTGGTCGAAGAGCTGCTTTTCGCGCGCCAGGCCGCGATCCCGCGCCGAAAGAACCTGGTCTTCCCACGCTTTGAGCTCGGGCGTGATGTACCGTTCGGCGTTTTTCAGCGTCTGGCGCCGGCGGTAATCGTCGGGGACCTTGTCCGCCTGGCCGCGCGTGACTTCGATGAAGTAGCCATGCACGCGGTTGTATTCCACGCGCAGATTGGCAATTCCGGTGCGCTCGCGCTCGCGCGCCTCGACCTCCATCAGGAAGGCGCCATTGTCGCCGGCAAGCTGCCGTAGCCGGTCCAGTTCATCGTCGTAACCGTCAGCGATGACGCCACCGTCGCGGATCGCCAAGGCAGGCTCGGGTGCGATCGCCTCAGCCAGCCTTGCATGGAGAGACTCGTCCACAGGCACATCCCGCAGGCTATCAGCCAGCAATCCCTGAGCTGAAAAGGCGGACCGGGTTGTCTGAGCGAGGCCGGGCAGGGCGGCCAGCGCGTCACGCAGACTGGCCAGCTCGCGCGGCCGAATGGTGCCCAGAGCGAGCCGGGTGGCCATGCGCTCCAGATCCGGCAAGGTCTGCAGGCCATCGCGCAAGGTGCGCAGCGCCGTATCGGCGTCCGGCGCCTGCATCAGTTGGGTGATGGCATCCTGGCGCTCTTGCGCCTGTACATTGGTCCGCAGGGGCGCCTGGAGCCAGCGCCGCAACTGTCGGCTGCCCATCGGCGTGCGGCAGTGGTCCACGGTGCTGAAGAGCGTGGGGCCATCGGTGCCGCTCAGGGTTTCGGTGATTTCAAGGTTGCGGCGGGTCGCCGGATCGAGCACCACGTAGTCCCCGCCCGCGTCCACGGTCAGGCCCTGCACGTGGCTGAGCGTCTGCGCCTGGGTCGTTCCAACATAGCGCAACAGCGCTCCGGCCGCCCGCATCGCTTGCGGCAACCCGCCGAGCCCAAAAGCGCCCACGTCATCCACGCCGAAGTGCTGAAGCAGTGTGTCGCGCGCACCGGTCTCGTCGAAGTGCCAGTCCGGAACCCGGCTGATGGCGGCGGCCACCTCCGGCGGCTGAGACTGTTCCGCACACACCAGCTCGGCGGGCGAGATGCGGCTCAATTCCGTATCCAACAGTTCGGGCGTGCTTTCACAGGCCCTGAAGTCCCCGTTGGCCAGGTTCATCCACGCGAGTCCGATCACCTCACGCCCGTGCGTGCGGGCCGCCACCCAGGCCGCAATGGTGCGGTCCGCCTTGGCGGGCAGCAGCGCGTCGTCCGTCAACGTGCCCGGCGTCACCACGCGCACGATCTTGCGTTCCACCGGGCCCTTGGCCGTGGCCGGGTCGCCGACCTGCTCGCAGATGGCGATCGATTCGCCCAGCGCCACCAGTCGGGCCAGGTAGCCCTCCATCGCGTGATACGGCACTCCGGCCATCGGGATGGGCGAGCCGTTGGACGTCCCGCGCTTGGTCAGCGTCAGGTTCAGCAGCTTCGCCCCGCGCTCGGCGTCTTCGTAGAACATCTCGTAGAAGTCGCCCATCCGGTAGAACAGCAGATGCGAGCCCGCCTGAGCCTTGAGCTTCAGGTATTGCTGCATGACGGGGGTGTGGCCGGAGAGATCGGGGGGCATGGGGCGGGCAAAGAGGGAGCGAACCAGGGGGATATTATCGTGCATTGGACAGCGGGTGTCGGGTGGTGCGCCTGCCCCGTCGCCGTCCCCTCTGATGGCCGTTCCGTGACCGCCGGTTCTAACCCGTTGTCCGGTCGCAAGAATCCGGAATAGCACCCAGCTTGTCCATGGATTTGTCCACAGAGAGGGTGGATAAATGGAGCCGCAACCTTTCGGGTCCATGACCCGACCTGCGTACTCCTTGACCGCCGCGTGCAAGCCGCTGTCGTCAAAAGACAATTCCGGGTAGCACTCAGATTGTCCATGGATTTATCCACAACAAGGGTGGACAAGTCCGCCATGGCCTGGACTCCACGATAAAATCGCGGTGACGCCAATCTTCCGGAGTGCAACCATGGATCGACTGCACGCTTTCTGGGCATCCCTGCCCGGCATGGGCGGGGTGGCGGTGAATTTCGTGATCACTTTGGCGATCCTGGTCATCGGCTGGACGGTATCCGATCTGCTCGGCCGCTGGGTGCGGCACCTGGCTACCCGCTCGGCACGCATCGACCCCACCATCGTACCGATCGCGCGCAGCGTGACCATCTGGTCCGTCCGCATCGTCGTGCTGCTGGCGGTGCTGGCGCGCCTGGGCGTGCAGACGGCCAGCCTGGTGGCCATGCTGGGTGCCTCGGCCCTGGCGATCGGCCTGGCGCTGCAAGGAGCCCTGCAAAATTTAGCGGCCGGCATCATGCTGTTGATCCTTCGGCCGATCCGCGTGGGCGAATTTGTCTCCATCGGAGACCGGGGCATGGGGACCGTGGATGAAATCGGCCTGTTCATGACGCGGTTCGTGCAGGCCGAGGGGACTCATCTGCTGCTGCCCAACACCCTGGTGTGGGGCAATCCGATCGTCAACTACAGTCGCAACAAGATGCGGCGGTTGGATATGATGCTGGGCGTGCGCTACGACGACGATCTGGAGGCGGCGCTGGCGGCGCTGCGCAATCTGGTGTCCGGCCATGCGGGTGTCCTGGCCGATCCCGCGCCGCAGGTCATGGTCATGGAATACCGGGATAGCACCATCATGGTGAACGTACGCTTGTGGGCGAAGGTGGAGGACTACTGGGATGTGTCCTTCGACCTACGCCGCCGGGCGCCGCAGGTGTTGCGTGAAGCGGGCCTGCGCTCGCCCATCCCGCTGCGTGAAGTGCGTGCGGTCAGCGTGCCGCCCGCAGGCTCCGTCAGTCCACCATCCGGTTGAGCCGTTCGGCGTCCAGCGGCCGCTGCCCATTCTCGATGCGCTGACCCAGCTCCTCCATCGCCTCGCACAGGCGGTGGATGCGGGCGTCCTGTTCGGCGGTGTGGTTGATCAGCTCATGCAGCACCTTCACCAGCGGGTCGTCGTCGGTGCGGCCCACCCCGTAGGGCGCAAAATCATCCGCGGCGTTCGCCCCTGGCTCCGCACCGCCTCCGTTGCGTCCGCCCTGCAGCAGATCCTGCAGGGGCTTGGTCGACCACTTCGACGGGGGCTCGTCGGGGCCGCATAGTGGACCCGGGCCACCGGGCTGCCAGCGGGGACTGGGGGCGGGCACGCCGTCCGCTCGCGCTTCAGCCTCTGGGCGTGGGGCAGCGATGTCCGTCAGGGGGGCGGCCGCGAAATCGGGGGCAGGGGCACCGGTCCCGACGCCGCTGCCGGTCTGGCTGGTGGTGTCCGTGTGCCGATCTTCCCGCAGGATCACGCGGGCAGGGTTGCCCACCGCTGTTGCGCCCGCCGGCACCGGCTTGATGACCACGGCGTTCGATCCGATGCGCGCATGCGCACCCACCGTGAAGCCGCCGAGTATCTGCGCGCCGGCACCCACCACCACGCCTTCTCCCAGCGTCGGGTGGCGCTTTTCGCCTTTGTACAGGCGCGTTCCGCCCAGGGTGACGCCCTGGTAGATGGTGCAGTCGTCGCCGACGTCGGACGTTTCACCGATCACCACGCCGAAGCCATGGTCGATGAAGACGCGCCTCCCGATGCGGGCGCCGGGGTGGATTTCGATGCCGGTGAGCATGCGCCCCAGATGCGATGTGAAGCGCCCTGCCCAGTGCCAGCCCTGGACCCACAGCCGGTGGGCCAGGCGATGGATGAGGATGGCATGCAGGCCCGGATAGCAGGTCAGGATCTCGATGCGGCTGCGCGCCGCCGGATCCCTTTCCAAAATGCAGCCAATGTCTTCTCGGAGTTGCTTGAACATGGGTGGGACGGTCAGTTTGCAGGATCTGGGGTATCGGCGGTGTGCGCCACCGACTGGATCATGGCGGTGCACACCCCGCGCATCATATCAACCTCGTCCACGCTCAGGCGGTTGCGCATCCACATCTGTCGCACGCGCGGAACGAGTTTTTTGGGGTGCCGCGGATCCAGGAACCCCACGGCAACCAGCGCCCGCTCGAAGTGATCCAGCATGGCCTGCACGCGTTCGCCGTCGGCGGGGTCGGCGCCAGCGTCGTGATGCTGCGCATGCGTGTCGGGCAGGCGGGCTTCGCCCGTGAGCGGCAGCAGCGCGTAGCGCATTTCCCAGGCGGCCAGTTGAAGGGCCTGCGAGACATTCAGCGAGCTGTAGGACGGATTGGCCGGGATATGGCAGACCTGCTGGCACAGCGTGATGTCTTCGTTGGACAGCCCCGAGCGTTCCGTACCCAGTACCATCGCGACTTCCGTGCCAGGTTGCGTCAGGTGCCGTGCGGACTGTGCGGCCGCTTCGCGGATGTCGCAGGGCGGTGATTCGATGGCTCGCGCCCGCGCCGTCAAGGCGAAAGCCAGCGTGACCGGCCCCAGGGCATCAGCCAAGCTATCGTGGATGCATGCCTGTTCCAGGATGTCGCCGGCACCGCTGGCCAGGGCGTGCGCGTCTGGATGATGCAGCACGTCCGGGTCGTGCGGCGTGACCAGATGCAGCGCGCCGAAACCCATGGTCTTGATCGCGCGCGCCGCCGACCCGACGTTGCCGGGGTGGCTCGGGCTCACCATGATGAAGCGGACATGGGCGAAAAGTTCCCCGCCATTGTGCGGGGAATCTGAGGAATGCGGCAGAGTCATTTAAAATAAGGTCCGATTACCCGTGATCTTTGGAAATCTATGCATCCGATGCTCAACACCGCCATCAAGGCGGCGCGCCGTGCTGGCGCCATCATCAATCGTGCCAGTCTGGACCTGGAGCGCCTGAACGTCGCCCGCAAGGGACCCAAGGACTATGTCACCGAAGTGGATCGGGCTGCTGAAGAATCCGTCATCGACATTTTACGCACAGCCTACCCCGAGCACAGCTTTCTGGGCGAGGAATCGGGAGCGCATCCAGCGGGCGGCGATCACCCGGAGCCGGAATTCCAGTGGGTGATCGATCCGCTGGACGGCACCACCAACTTCATCCACGGATTTGCCCATTACGCCGTGTCCATCGCCCTGCTGCATCGGGGTCAGGCGGCTCATGCCGTGGTCTACGATCCGACGCGCAACGAAATGTTCACGGCCAGTCGCGGCAGCGGGGCCTTCCTCAACGACCGCCGCGTACGCGTCTCATCCTGCATGCGCTATCACGACGCGTTGCTGGCCTCTCATATCCCGCACTCGACCGCGCTGCCCGTATCCTCGCCCTTCGTGGGCCTGTTGGCTGAGTGCGGGGCCGCGCGCCGCACCGGTTCCACGGTTCTGGACCTGGCGTGGGTATCCTGCGGCCGCCTCGATGGGTTCTGCGGTGTTGGACTCAAGCCGTGGGACATGGCGGCGGGCAGCCTTCTGGCGCTGGAGGCGGGCGGCCTGGTGGCGGACTTTCGGGGCGAGCAGGACTGGATGGCCTCGGGCAACGTGCTGGCGGCAGGCCCCAAGATGCTTGCCCAGATGCTGTCGTATCTGCGGAACTGACGGGACTGCTCTATGGAATGGTTGCTGGATCCGGCAGCCTGGGTGGGTCTCTTCACCCTGATCGTCCTGGAAATCGTTCTGGGGATCGACAACCTGGTGTTCATTGCCATCCTGGTGGACAAGCTGCCGCCCAAGGAGCGTGATCGGGCGCGGGTTCTTGGTTTGAGCCTCGCGCTGTTCATGCGGCTGCTGATGCTCACCCTCATGTCGCACCTGATTCTGCTGACCGATCCGCTGGTGCATCTGGGCAGCTTTGCATTCTCCGGGCGCGATCTTATCCTGATTGGCGGCGGATTCTTCCTGCTCTTCAAGGGCACGTTCGAACTTCACGATCGCCTCGAAGGGCGCACCCAGCACGCCACGGGGTCGCGCCTGCATGCAAGCTTCTGGGTCATCGTCACTCAGATCGTAGTTCTGGATGCGGTGTTCTCGATCGACTCGGTAATCACGGCGGTGGGGATGGTGGATCACCTCGTGATCATGATGGCGGCGGTCATCATCGCCATGGCCATCATGCTGGTTGCTTCCAAGCCGCTCACTGGCTTCGTCAATGCTCATCGGACCGTGGTGATCCTCTGCCTCGGGTTCCTGCTCACGATCGGCTTTTCATTGATTGCCGAAGGATTCAGCTTCCCTGTGCCAAAGGGCTACCTCTACGCGGCGATCGCCTTTTCGGTCTTGATCGAGACGTTGAATCAATGGGCCACGCGGAACGTGCGCCGGGCGGAGATGCGCCGTCCGATGCGCGAACGCACGGCCGAGGCGGTCCTGCTCATGTTGGGCCGCAAACCGTTGCCGGGAGTGGAACCCGAAGGCGAGCGCATCGCGCCGCCCGCGGCCGCGTTCGGCGACGAGGAGCGGAACATGGTGAGCGGGGTGCTGACGCTCAGCGACCGGAACGTGCATTCGGTGATGACGCCGCGCACCGACGTGTCCTGGATCAATCTCGAGTCCCCCGCCGAGGAATTGCGCGCGCAGATCATCCGCGAACCGCACAGCTTCTTCCCGGTGTGTCGCGGCACTCTCGACGAGGTTGTGGGCATAGGCCGCGCCAAGGAGCTGCTGCTCGACCTGCTCGAGTATGGCCACATCCGGGAGACACGGCTGCGCGAGCCGATCATCGTGCACGAGACCATCCAGATCCTGCCGCTCATGGAGACGCTGAAGC